>QZKZ01000397.1 GCA_004796465.1 Desulfovibrio sp. | reverse complement strand
GTGTCCGGACTGCGTCACCGAACTCGTTGACATCACTTCCGAGCTTCCAGCCGGAGCCGAGGCCGAGGTGCGTGAGCCTTTTTCCCTGGTCGAGGCCTTGCATGCCGGAGCCCAGTGGTTCCAAGAACTGAAACAGTCTATTGTCAGGGGGGTGCGGATACCCGAGGACAAGGCCGCGACCCTGCAACCCGGCCTCATGCAGGTGCTGTTTCCCGGTTTGGCCCAGCCCGCCGAGGTCATGGCCCAACAGGCCGCGCCCTCCATCTGCGAATGCCCGTGGTGCGGCAACATCGGCGCTGCCGAACAGACTCCAGGCGAGGAGAATTGGTTCCGCTGCGACGTGTGCGGCGGCGCGTTCCACGTCTAGATAAGCTTCTATTCCTTAGCGCCCGCCCACTTCGTTCCCCATCGAAATAACATCAGCGCCCTTGGAGTCCCGCAACTCCAAGGGCGCTGTCCTGTAAGGCTTTCCCCTCAGGAGATCACTGCTTAATAGGCGTTGAGCACCTCTTCCGGATCAATGCCGAAACGCTCCCACTGGGCCTTGGCCTCGGCCTCGGCCTTGGCGATCTCGTCGTCGGGCCAGGGTTCGATGATCAGAGCCTCGGCAATGATCTGCCAGAGGTATTTCACTTCATACTGCAAGTCGGGATAATACTTGGGCAGCCGTTTCATGATCTGGTCGCGGCAATTGGAGCAGCCCACCACTATGACCTCGGCCTTGGAGCGCCGGAGTTGGTCGGCCTTGAACCGGGCATGGTGGGCGGATTGGTCCTCAAAGGGCATGGGCCAGTTGCCGCCGCCCGCGCCGCAGCAATAGTTGGCTGCCCGGTTGGGCTGCAATTCGATGAAATCATCCACGCACTGGCTGAGCACCCAGCGCGCCTCCTCGAAAAAGGCCTGCCCGTAGTGGCGGTCCAGCTCGCGGCCATGTTTACAGGAGTCGTGCCATGTATGCAGTTTTCCCGCGTGCACGCTCTTGTCCACCTTGATCCGGCCCTGCTCGAATAGCTCCTTGAGGTATTCGTAGAGGTAGACGAAGTCCACCGCGTTTTCTTCGTTGACCTCGATGCAGTTCTTGAGTCCGGCCCGGCAACCGTAGGACCCGCCCCCGCAGTCCGGCATGATCATCCGCCCGATGTTCAGGTCTTTCATGATGTCGATCTTGCGCTGGGCCAGTTTGCGCGTGCCTTCGTAATTGGCGGAAAACAAGGCCCAGTCCACAGCTTCCCAGCCCTCGGACGGCACGGTCCAGTTCTCCTTAGCTGCGTAAAAGATCCTCCACCACCAAAATTGGTCCTCAAAGTCGCCGAACACTTCCTTGGAGTTGGGAAAAAACAGGATGTCCGCGTCCTTTTTGTCCACGGGCACGTAGAACCCGGGGCAATCCTCGTCCGCCATCTGCGCGCCCAGGTCGATCATTCCCTCGAGATAGTCTTCCAGGGGAATGGCAAGGTTGTTGCCTGTTTCCAGGTTGCTCAACATGCCTTTATGGATCGTGCCTGGGGTTTTCTCCCGCGGCCGCAGATGTTTGAGGTGGGCCATGATCGGCACGATGTCGATGCCCATGGGGCAGTTGTAGGAGCAGCGGCCGCAGCCCGTGCAGAGCCAGGGGAAGTTGTGGTCCACCAATTCCTGGAATTGGCCCAAGGCGAGCAGCCGCAGGACTTTACGGGTGTTCCACTCCTCGTAGCCCGGCGCGCCCGAGGTGGCGCATCCGCTGGAGCAACTGCCGCAACTCATGCACAGGGCCAAGTCGAATTTATCGAAATGGGCCTTGAGATCCTCGGGTAGGGGTTGGGGGGTCAGCGTCTCGGTTTGGGTTTCCATATTCGTGCCTCCGGCTGGGTTTCCTGCGTCAGCCGCGCATGAGCGCGGATGGATACTCGGCCGGGGCGGGGGCGGCAATTCACGACGCACCCGTTCCCGGGCCGTTGCCTTGCTTCAGCAGGAACAATGCCAAGGCAGGAAGCACACAATTTCGGCAGGTTATAGACCCAGGGGAGAAGAATACCCGCCATGTAAGATGGAAAAATTCTTCCAGAGCGGGAATTGTCTTTTTTTACAAGACAGGAGACTGGTTCCCTTAAACCCGTCTTCGCTATCCCCTTGGAATACAGGATAATCCTATGAGAAAACAAAGATACTTCCCCTTTTTACCAGGGGAAAGCACGAAGTCTTGTGGAAGGAGACTACTCGATGGGTGCGTCCAAGGCGCTCAAGGTTTCCCTGGCCAAGTCGCCCACAGCGACCGTTTCCAACACCCCGTCCCGAAACAGGTCCACCTGCTCGTCCCTATCCAGGAGCTGTGTCAGTGCGCCCTTGGCCTGCTCCGCTCGTAGCGGGGCCAGGGCCCAGGCCGCCATGCCCGGAATCGCCGGGTTTTCATCGTCAACAAGCCCGGCGAGCAATGGCTCTACCGCGTGGTCCATAAGCAGGGGCCGCGCGTGGCACAACCTGCCCACGCCCCAAAAGCCGCCCAAGCGCAGCGGTGCATGGTCTATATAATTAGACGCCTTGCCCGTATCGTGGATATAACTGACCAGAACTTTGTGGAACTCGTCCGCCAGTTTGTCGTGGCAAGCCAAAACCTCGCCCATGGCCTCGGGCGATCCCCAGCCCAAGGAGCCCGACTCCTCATTGAGATTCCACATGAAGCGGCGCATGACCACCCGCGCCTCTTCCATGGAATCTCCGGCCAGGCGGGACACGGTTGGGCCGAACGCGGTAACGGCCCGCCAGCGCAACTCGTCGCCGTGGATCAGAAAGGAAAACAGCGGACCAAGCAAACTCTTGGCGGATTCTTGTTCCAGCTCGGCCAAGCGTTCGCGCCAATCCTCGGCGCGGAGCAGGGTCTCCACGTGCTGTTTCAGCCCCCGAAAACGAGCCATCACGCCTCCGCGTACACGGCCGGGCAAGACTACCGGTACTGGTTGATTTCCTCGAGCAGCTTTTCGTGGACCTCGAAGCCCGTTTCCAGGGCCTTGTCAATGGCTTCCACGGCCTCGGCGTGTTGTTCGAGCTGCAGATGGGCAATGGCCATCTGGTTCCAAGCCGGGCCGAACTTGGGTTCTTGTTCCACGGCCCGCTTGCAGACAGTGAGGCAACGCTCCGGGTCGTTTTCCATGAGATACACGCTGCCCAGAGTAGCCAAGGCTTGGATAAAATTGGGATCAAGCTTCACGGCCCGTTCCAGGGCTTTGGCCGCCTGGTTCACCTCGCCTTGCTGCAGATGCACAAAGCCGATGTTGCCCCAGGCCGGCGCAAACATGGGACGGCCTTCGATAGCGAGCTTATTGTAATTGAGGCAGCCGTCCAGGTCGCCGCGCTGCATGGCGATGCCGCCGAGTTGCACATAGGCCTCGACCAGGGTCGGCTAATTCTCCGTGGCCAGACGAAAGGAACGCTCGGCCGCGTGCCAATCGCCCTTGGCCAGCAAGGCCACGCCCAGGTTGTAGTGGGTCATGCCGCATTCCGGCGCTTCCTGGAGCTTGGCCTTGTGCTCGGCAATGCGTTCGTCCAGAGTTTGGCGAGGAGCTTGGCCCGGAGCCTGATCTTGTTTAGTCTCGTTCATGTCCGACATTGTCGATTCCTTGTTTTTCCAATTGTTTGCCATACCAGACACTGAATTCGTACATGCCCAGAAAGCGATCCTGTTTATTGATGATGCCCAGGGCCAGTTCCCATGCGCCCGCGGCATAGGCCGTGCTGTAGCGGCCCGAATAATCCTGGGTCTTGAGAAAGTCGCTGACCAGTTCCTGGGTGGTGCGTTTGGTGGGGTCCTGGCGGATGTCCATGGGATCGTTGGGCATGAGGAACGGATCCCAATTCTCATACCCCTTGCGATCCACGAACTTCTTTTGCCGGGCTCCCAGCTTCTCGTATATGGCCCGCTTATTGGCCTCTTCTTCCGGGGTCAATTTGGCCATGTCGTCTCCTTGAATGTATGGGTCACCGCCTTGTTAGGACGGACCGTCGCAATCGCCGTCGCCTTCTTGGTCGCAGGAGCCGCTGGAAGCGCAGGACGCGCAGGGACTGGCCTCGCGGGTCACGCTGCCGTCCGTGCCCAAGGTCCAGGTCGCGCCTTGGTCCTGGTCGGTCACCGGGGCCTGCTCGGCCATGCGTTGCCGCGCTTCGATAAACTCCTGGCCCGGCGTGGCTTTGCCACCGTCAACCAGACCGAAGTATTCCCGGTCATAGTCGTTCATGAGCGCCATGGCCACGGGCACCAGCACCTCGACCAACCGCACGTGGCGGGTGTTGAGCGAAGCCACCAGCTCCTGGGACAAGGCCAGGAGCTTGTCCTGGAACCCGTCCATGTTGGCCGTGGGATACTGCTTGCC
>QZKZ01000030.1 GCA_004796465.1 Desulfovibrio sp. | reverse complement strand
CCAAGTTGATCAGCTTGAGCAGGATGAAACTCACCACCAGAGTATACACCAGAACCACGCCAACTCCCAAGGCTTGGGAACCTAGAAAGGACGCGTTGCCGTTGATCAGGCCGTCCGCGCCGCCGGGATTGACCGCCAGGGAGGCGAACACGCCGAGGCAGAGCGTGCCCAGCAGGCCGCCCACGCCGTGGATGCCCACCACGTCGAGGCTGTCGTCAAAGCCGAGCTTGGCCTTGAGCTGGACCGCCGAAAAACAGGCTATGCCGCCGAGCAGGCCAATGGCCACGGCTGAGTTGGGGCCGACAAAACCAGCCGCAGGAGTGATGGTGGCCAGGCCGGCGATGGCTCCGGAAGCCGCGCCCAGGGTGGTGGGCTTGCCCGTGTGGAACCACTCGGCCAGGGTCCAGGCGGCCATGCCGGACATGCCCGCGAAATGGGTGGAGGTGAAGGCCACGCCCGCTATCTCGTTGGCCGCGAGCGCGCTGCCGCCGTTGAACCCGAACCAGCCGAACCACAGCAACCCGGTGCCGAGCAGGGTCATGGGCAGGTTGTGGGGCATGAATTCATTGCTGGGAAACCCCTTGCGCGGCCCTATGACCAGCACAGCGGCCAAAGCGCCAGCACCGCAGGTAAGGTGCACCACCAAACCGCCCGCAAAGTCGAGCACGCCGAGCTCCGCGAGCCAGCCGCCGCCCCATATCCAGTGGCAGACCGGGTTATAGACCAGCACGGCCCAGAGCAGGCTGAACGCGAGAAAGGGGGCGAAGCGCACCCGCTCGGCAAACGCGCCTGTAATGAGCGCGGGCGTGATCACTGCGAACATGCATTGGTAGACCATGAACACGATGTGCGGGATTGTTGTCGCGTAGTCCGGACTGGGAGCCGTGCCGACCCCGGCCAGGGCGAACATGGACAAGTCGCCGATCACCCCGCCCACATCAGGGCCGAATGCCGTGGTGTAACCGATGTAGATCCATTCGATGCTGATGAGCGCGATGAGGATGAAGCTCTGCATGATGGTGCCGAGCACGTTCTTGCTGCGCACCATGCCCGCGTAGAACAGGGCGAGCCCGGGGGTCATGAGCAGCACCAGGGCGGCGGAGACGAGGATGAAGGCGGTGTCGCCTGCGTTGATCATGGGGTTCTCCTTGGTCGGTCAAAGGTGTTGCGCTGGCCCCGCTTCCTACTTTTACAATATTGTTAATACTACAATGTCGCCAGCGACGATTTTGTAGCAGTGAACATAATCGTAGGCAAGTGCCCAATGGTAAAATTCTCATTTCTTGGAGATCCCCATGGATCTGTTTCGAAGATACTCTGCTAAAACAGTTTATTACGGTGTGTTCGTGAACTTCTGTTGCCGGGCAAAGAGGGGAAACTTCACAAGGTAACATCCTGTAGTAATAAAATATTCACAATAACCATCAGCCTGCCGCTCCATTCTCAGTGTGCTTTCTTTGGTTAGGTTGGGATTCCAGGGCTGGATTGTCGTAAACACGTTCATTGCCTTGTCCTCATTTTCTTCCCCGTGATAGAATGTACCCTCCTATTCACTTTATCCACGGAGACATTCTCATGAACCGACTGCCCATCGTAGTGATTATGCTTGTCGCTTGCTTGCTGGCCCTAGCTTCGCCTGCCCTTGCCGAGGATGAGATTGAAGATTGCGAAACACCTGTCCTGGTCCATGACAATGATGGCAATCTTATTATGACCTACCAAATGGTCTTTGTGGGCAATGAACCCTATACTGAATGCTTGGACTGGAACTGGGAAGAGAAGTACATTAATCTATTTTTTAAGCAAACCATTGAGAACAACGGCGACCACACCATTACCTTCCTTCAGAAGCACGTTGTTTCGTACCGAAACAGGACAGTTTATTGCCGCGACGATGAAGGAAACTCTTATGCATGTGGCGAGTCCAATGAACGTACTTATACTTTTGATTCCGAAACTATTGCACTCTATGATTTACAATCAAACGAGCTTGAGGCGGGTGAGATTTCTTCAGCCCAACGTGGCAGTTACTTCACAAGTGAAGAAAAACATGAAGAGAGCATAGGCAACAGATTAACGGAAACCTACACTATTGAATACAACGGCGAGGAATACGAGTTTAGAGCGTGCCGTCAGTACCAATAGAACTCGCAACCTTTCCATCCAGCAGCCCTTCCAGTGATTGTCCACCTGCGGGCGGCCAAAGATCGCCTAGCTTTTTTTATATTCATCCAAGGCCCACGGATTTTTCCGTGGGCCTTCACATTTACCGGCCAACAAGAGGCCTTTTCTTCACGATACCGGCTTCCAGGTGAACGTGCCGTCACCTGCCTCCGTGCTGCCAGGTCTCGGTGACTGCATGCCGTTTCGTGCCATGACCGGTACCTCCCACCATTGCCCCCCCTGTGGTTGTGCCGCAGACGGCACAGAATTTCGTGCCACTCCCCCTGAAGCTGTGCCGCCCATGGCACGATTTGGGTTACCCCATTCCCTGCCGTTTTCTCACAACCGCTTTGAATAACAGACTATCAGCCCTTCCCTGCGTACCAGGTACGCCTCTTGAAGATACCCCTTCACTGAGGCGGCCTTTTGGGCCCTGGATCGGACCCTGGTCCTGTCCCTGGCGCTGACCATTCAATCCTACGGAGGGAAACATGGCAAAAAAAACCGACACACCCAAAGAGCGGTTGCTCAACCGGCGCCAACTGCTCAAGGGGAGCGCGGCAGCCGCAGTTGTGGCCGGGCTCGCTCCCACGTTTTTCATCCGCAACGCCTGGGCTGAACAGGCCATTGGCAACTACCCGGTCAACGGCTCCAGCGTTGTTTTCGGCTTTAACGTCCCCCAAACCGGCTCCTATGCCGACGAGGGCGCGGATGAACTGCGCGCGTACGAACTGGCCGTGGAACACCTGAACAACGGCGGCGGCATGCTGGAGACCCTGCAGCCCCTGTCCCTCACCGGCGCGGGCGTCCTGGGCAAAAAGGTCGAGTTCGTTGTGGGCGACACCCAGACCAACCCTGACGCGGCCCGGACCTCGGCCCGGCGCATGGTCGAACGGGACAAGGTGATCATGTTCGGGGGCGGTTCCTCAAGCGCCGTGGCCATTGCCCAGCAGTACCTGGCCCAGGAAATGGGCACCGTGTTCATGTGCGGCCTGACCCACTCCAACGACACCACGGGCAAGGACCGCAGGCGCTACGGCTTCCGCCACTTTTTCAACGCCTACATGAGCGGTATGGCCTTGGGCCCTGTGCTGGCCGATGCTTACGGCAAGGACCGCCGCGCCTTCCACCTCACGGCCGACTACACCTGGGGGCACACCCAGTACCAGTCCATCAAGCAGTTCACCGAGGCCGAGGGCTGGACCACGGTCAACAACATCATGACCCCCTTGGGCACCACGGACTACTCCCAGTTCCTCACGGCAGTGCTCAACTCGGACGCGGACGTGCTGGTGCTCAACCACTACGGCAAGGACATGATCAACTCCCTGACCCAGGCCGTGCAGTTCGGCATGCGCGAACTGCAGGTGGGCGGCAAGGACATGCAGATCGTTGTTCCCCTTTACAGCCGCCTCATGGCCAAGGGCGCGGGCGCGGCCAATATCGAGGGCGTGTTCGGCTCCACCAACTGGAACTGGACTCTGGACGATCCGGGTTCCCAGGCGTTCGTGGCCTCGTTCTCGGAGAAGTACGGCTTTCCGCCGTCCCAGGCCGCCCAGACCTGCTACGTCCAAACCCTGATGTACGCCGACGCGTGCGAACGGGCCGGGACCTTTTACCCGCCCGAGGTCATCAAGGCCCTGGAAGGCCACTCCTTTACCGGCGCAGGGCCTGGCGAGGCCTTTTTCCGGGGCGAAGACCACCAGTGCTTCAAGGACATCCTCGTGGTGCAGGGCAAAGGCCCGGGCGAATCCAGCGGTGAATTTGACCTGCTCAAGATAGTCCAACAGGTCAAGCGGGAAGACGTCACCTACCCCGTGCAAACCTTTGAAGGAGATTTGGGCCCATACGAGCCCGCTTAACAACGCCCCTTCTGGGACAGGGCGGGCGCGCGGTGGTTCTTCCGTCATCTGGCCACCGCGCCGCCCGCCCATTCCAGGGGCAAACCAAGGGAGCCAAGCCATGTCCGGCAACCTCGTCAACGCACTCACTCTTCAAGTTCTCACCGGAATGCAACTGGGAGCTGTCTACGCCCTGATCGCCTTGGGGCTGACCCTTATTTTCGGGACCCTGGGCGTGGTCAACTTTGCCCACGGCGCGCTGTACCTGATCGCAGCTTACCTGGCCGTGTTTATTTCCACGGAACTGGGCTTTTTCGCCGCGGTCTTCATTGTACCGGCGCTGCTGTTCATGGTCGGCTGGGGTCTGGAACGGGGCCTGATCAAGTCCTTTTACTCCCGGCCGCACACGGACCAGATCCTGGTCACTTTTGGTTTGGCCCTGGTCACCGAGGAAGGGCTCAAGTGGGCCTTTGGCTCCAACAACATTCCCTTTCCCCTGCCCCAATGGGGGACTGGTATCGTCAAGCTCCAGGAATACCTTCCTTTTCTCGACGGGTTTGTGGCCTTCCCCAAATGGCGGCTGGTGATGATCCTGGTGGCCCTGACCGTGATCAGCCTGCTTTTTGTGCTGCTCAAGTTCACCCGCTTCGGCCTGGTGATCCGCGCGGGCATGCGCGACTCGGGCATGCTCCGCTTCCTGGGCGTGAACATCAGCCAGCGCTTTGCCGTGGTCTTTGGCATGGGCGCGCTTATCGCCGGAGTGGCTGGGGTCTTTGGCGGTCCCATCACCCAGGTCAGCCCGGACGTGGGCATGCACCTCCTGGTGCCCTCGTTCCTGGTGGTGGTTATCGGCGGCATGGGTTCCCTGGGCGGAGCCCTGTTGTCATCCCTGATACTGGGCATGGCCCTGAGCTTTACCGCGGAATACTCGGCCGTGCAGCAGATCATCGTGTATCTCGTGGCCGTGATCGTGCTTCTGGTGCGACCCCGAGGCCTGTTTGGAAAACAAGGAGTGTTCGAATGATGCCATCCACACGTACCTTCACCTTTGGCCGTGAGGTCATGCTCATGGTGGTTTTCGGGGCTCTTGTGCTCGGCATGCCCCAGTGGCTGACATGGATCGGCGGCTACGAGGCCCTGGCCACCAAAGTGCTGATCTGGGCGCTCTTTGCCTTGGGTTTTGACATCCTGCTCGGATTCACGGCCTACCTCTCCTTTGGCCATGCCGCGTTTTTCGGCACCTCGGCTTATGTGACCGGCCTCATGCTCAAGCACGTGTCCGCAAGCGTGATACCAGCCATGCTGGCCGCGGTCACGGTGAACCTGGCCCTGGCCCTGCTCTTGGGTGCGCTCATTCTTCGGCGCAGCGGCATCTACTTTTCCATCCTGTCCCTGGCCTTTGCCGAGATGCTGCACGCGGCCGGACTCTCCATCTTCGCCAAGTGGACCGGCGGGGACAACGGCCTGACCATGGACACCAAACCCGTTCTCCTGGGCATACCCATGGAAGGCAGGCCCGTGTTCTTCCTGTGCGCGGTGTTCGTGATCCTGGGTTTTGCCGTGGCCAGGCAGATCAAGCGCTCGCCCATGGGTCTCATGCTCCAGGCGATCAAGGAAAACCCGACTCGGCTGGAATACTCCGGAGTCAACGTCATGGCCTACAAGTTTGCCGCGTATGTGATCAGCGCTGTGTACGCGGGCGTGGCCGGATCGCTCATGGTCATCTACGAACCCTATGTGGCCACCAAGTTCCTGCATTGGTCCACTTCAGGGGAGTTGGTGGTCATGTCCGTGATCGGCGGCGTGAACACCCTGCTCGGCCCCATGCTTGGCGCGGGTTTCATGCTCTACTTCGAGAACGTGGTGCAGAGCGTCATTGGCGAGCAGTGGAAGCTGGTCCTGGGCCTGATCTTCGTGTGCATCGTCATCTTCTTGCCGGGCGGATTCATGGACCTCTGGCGCAGGCTGCGGGCCCTGCTGGGGCGCGCGAAAAGCCGCCGGGACAACGTGCCCGACGCGCCGGGCTCCATCCAGGAAGCCCGGGAGGCCAACTACGCCGCCCTGGCGAACATGGAGGAAGCGTCATGACCACCATCCCCTTTCTTGAGATCCAAGACGTGAATAAATGTTTTGGCGGCCTGCAAGCCCTGGCCAATGTGAACCTGCAAGTGGAGGAGGGGGCGATCCACGCCATTATCGGCCCCAACGGCGCGGGCAAGTCCACCCTGCTCAACCTGATCATCGGCCAGCTCAAGCCGGACAAGGGCACGGTATACCTCGGCGGCAGGCCGGTCATTGGCGTGAACCCTTACGATGGAACCCGGCTGCGCGTGCGCAAGCCCTCGGAGATCATGCAATTGGGCTTGGCCCGGGTGTTTCAGACGCCGCAGATATTCCCGGCCCTGAGCTTGGCCCACAACGTGGCCATCTCCGGACTGGCCAACCGGGACGGGCGTTTCTCGCTCAAAGCCTTGGAGAATCTTGACAGCAACCACCCTGTCATGGAGGAGGCACTGCTCCTGCTCAGCCGCATGGGCCTCGACATGGACCCTGAGACCCAGGCCGACCACCTTTCCCGTGGCGACAAACGGCGTCTGGAACTGGCCGCGTGCCTGGCCTCGCACCCCAGGCTGCTGCTCCTGGACGAGCCCACCGCAGGCATGTCGCGCCACGACACCAACATGATCATTGAACTGCTCCGGGACATCCACGCCACGGGCATGACCATGCTGGTCATTGAACACGACATGCACGTGGTGTTCAGCCTGGCCGAGCGCATCACGGTCCTGGCCCAGGGGCAGACCATATCCGCCGGTTCCCCTGGCGAAGTGCGCGCCGATCCCAAGGTCAAGGCGGTCTACTTAGGAGGTGCGGCATGAATACGGCCCACGCCATCAAGGAATCCAAGGCCTCGGCCCAAGCTTTCTTTTCCATGCGCGACGTGCACGCTTATTACGGGGAGAGTTACATTGTGCAAGGCGTGAGCTTTGAAGTCCAGGAAAGCGAGATCGTGGCCTTGCTCGGCCGCAACGGCGCGGGCAAGACCTCGACCCTGCGCGCCATTGCCCGCGCCCCCCAACCCCGCGTCACCCAGGGGGAAATCCGGCTGGACAACACGGCCCTGCACACCTTGGCGCCGCATCTCGCGGCCCGGGCCGGAGTGCAGCTCGTGCCCGAGGATCGGCGGGTCATCCCCGGCATCAGCGTGGAGGAGAATCTCATCGTGGCCCAGGTGGCCAAACCCTTGGGCTGGAATTTGGAGCGTATCTACGAGCACTTTCCCCGTTTGGCCGAGCGCCGCAAGCAGGACGCGGCCACTCTTTCCGGAGGAGAACAGCAAATGCTTGCCGTGGCCCGGGCCATGGCCCGGGACATCAAGCTGCTGCTCCTGGACGAGCCCTATGAGGGTCTGGCCCCCAAGATTGTCCAGGAGATCGAATCCATTGTGGCCCAGATCAAGACCTTGGGCATCACCACGATCATTGTGGAGCAAAACGCCATTGCCGCGCTCAAGCTCGCGGACAAGGCCGTGATTCTGGACATGGGCCAAATCGTGTTCACAGGAAATGCCCAGGACGTGCTCGACGACCGCAAACTGCGGGACCGGTATCTCGCCATATAAACAGCCGCCTCGGGCGGCGGGAGAAAAGCCATGTGCGCATTGGAACGGGAAACATTCCTCAGGCTGGCCAACAAACGGGTCAACAGGGTGCTCAAGACCATCCAAGAGGTGGGCCGTTTGTCCAACAGGGCCAACTACAAATACACGCGCCAGGAAGTGGAGCAGATCATCGAGTCCATGCAACGCGAGGTGGATGACTGCCGCAAACGTTTTGAACTGGCCATGAATCTGGACGATTGGGTCCATTCCGCCATGAAGCCCACGACCTCCGCGCGGCCATAGGCCGGAACCGGGATTGGCCCGGAACCGACCGTGCGCCCCTGGCCGCGCACCTCAAGGCTTACGGCGCGGGTTTTCCCCTGGGAGAATCCGCGCCGCTTTTTCATACAGCCTTTTGCCAACGGCCTGAGCGGGTTATCCCGCTTTGATTTGAGCGTTGAGCAGGTGGTAGCAAGTCAAGAGTTGAGTAATCCCCAGAGGCCGGCTCATGCGCTTTTCCGTTCCTTCCCAATACGCGCCCACATCCATGGTCACGATGGTGTCCCGCACGGGCAGGTGGTCGATGATGATCTCCATGAGCGTGTCCGCGGTCACGGGTTGAATGGACCCCGTGATGTTGAGGATGTCCACGGGCATGCCCTGGTCGCGGCCCAGGGTGATGGCCAAACAGCGCTCCCTGCGTTGTGGGCGCTGGTCGATGAATTCCGTGAAGTCGGGGTGGCGGATGGTGGGCCTGAGGATCAGGTCCGCGTTGAGGGGATCGCCATTGGCCCCTGTTTTCGGCTGGTGAAAGCGCACCACAATGTCCGCGAAACGGCGCTGGGGATGGATGAAACGCTCGGAGTGGCCCTGGCGGCGGGCCAAGGATTCGCGCATCTCGTCCAGGGAATAGCCGCGTTTGGTGGTATTGCGCTTGAACATCCAGTCCACGCGTAACTCCTCTTGGGGATCGAGGTAGATCTTCACGTCGAATGCGTCGCGCATCTTACGGGTATGAAAGGCGAGCAGCCCTTCCACGATCACAAAATCCTTGGGCTCGATGTACTCGGGCGGACGGAAATCGCCCACCTCATGATCGTAGACCGGCTTGAGAATGGCTTCACCCTTTCTCAGCTGCAAAAAATTGTTTTGCATGATGTCGATAAAGTTGCTGCGCGGGTCCAATGCCGAGACTCCCTTGGCCTTGCGCTGGGCGCGGGTGTACTTGTGGTAGTCGTCGCAGCACAGGCTGGTCACCCGGTCGCGGCCCAGCACGCTCACGATGCCTTCGGCGATGGTGGTCTTGCCCGAGGCGCTGTCGCCGGCAATGCCCAGGAGTATGGGACGGACGCGTTTCATGGAAGCTCCTTACTGCCCTTGTCAGATGCCGTGCTTGTTCATCTTGCGGTAAAAGGTTCGCCTGGGAATGCCCGAGAGGCGCGCGGCCTTGCTCACGTTGCCCTGGGCCTCGACCAGGTAGCGTTGCAACTCCTTCTTTTCAAAGGAGTCCATGATCCGCTCGCGCCTGTCCTGGTAGGCCTCGCTGCGGGGCTGGGGCATGGTGGGGCGCTCCATGGGGTCATTGGACACGGCTTGTTCCGGCTCCGAGGGCGTCAGGGCCAGGTCCCTGGCCTCGATGACCTGGTCTTGGCACAGGATGGCCGCGCGCTCGATCACGTTCTCCAACTCGCGGATGTTGCCCGGCCAATCGTAGCGGTCCATGCTGTCCAAGGCCTCGGGACTGATGGCCTGTATCCTGCGGTTGAGTTTGGCCTCGGCCTTGGTCACGAAGTGGTAGGCCAGATACGGGATATCCTCCTTGCGGCCACGCAGGGGCGGCAAGTGGATGGTGAAGGTGTTGAAGCGGTAGTACAGGTCCGATCGGAACTCGTTGTGGCGCACCGCTTCTTCCAGGTTGCGGTTGGTGGCGGCAATGACCCGCGTCTTGACCAGGCGGATGCGGGTCGACCCCACCCTGCGTAATTCCCCGGTCTGGAGGAAGCGCAACAGCTTGGCTTGCAAGCCCATTTCCATGTCCCCGATTTCGTCGAGGAACACGGTGCCGCCGTCCGCCTCTTCGAGCAGTCCCTTGCGGTCCGTGTCCGCACCGGTGAACGCGCCTTTTTTATAGCCAAAAAGCTCGCTCTCGCGCAGGGTCGGTGACAGGGCCGTACAATTGATGGACACAAAGGGCTTGTGCTTGAGGTGGCTCTGGGCGTGGATGGAGCGCGCGGCAAGATCCTTGCCCGTTCCGGTCTCGCCCAGGAGCAGCACGGACGTGGGCGTGGGAGCCACGCGTTCGATGAGGTCCTGCATCTGCTGCACGGCCTTGGATTTGCCCACAATGCGCCCTCCCTCGCCATGAATCACGTCCATTTCGCGCGACGCCTGGCGGAACCGGTCCTCGAAACGTCCGGCCTTGCGCAGGGCCACGGCAATGAGACGCACCATGCGTGCGCCAACTCCCTCAAGAACCACGGCGTGGCCCGCTTTGTTCCTGGCCAGAACTTCCGTGACCGCCTGGTCCCGGCTCAGGTTGACCAGCACGTCCATAGTGTCCAAGTGCCTGTATTCTTGGGGAGTACGCACCAAATCCAGCTCAAGGCCCTTGGCCAGGGCCATGCTTGAGGGATCGCAGGAAGCGTCCACCAGGCACTTCAGGGAAAGGCCGTGCACGCCGTTGAGGGTCTCCATGAACGGAGCGCAACGTTTTCCCGTGCCTGCCACGAGTATTTTGACTTTGGCTTCCTTCCACATGGGCGGCGTCCCAATTAGTAGATGCAACTGGGCTTCGGGGTTGGCCCAGGTGGCGGTACCTTAGACGGTGGGCCCATTTATTGCGTGGATTTTTCGGTAAGCGGCCATGCTGGGTCCATTGACGGCCTCGCGGTCCGGTCGCCGCCCATCCCCTTAAAACGACCGTTCGCGGAAAGACCCTTTGGTGTTTGAAGGAAGCCCCAGATGTTGGAGAATCCCTCCTTCTCCAACAGGCAATATACAAGGCCCGCGACCTTTTTGTCGCGGGCCTCACTTAGACGGGATGGTTTTTCTCTCTCAACTAATAAAACAGGGACGGCAACCACAACGTCAGTTCCGGAACAAAGGTGATCAAGAGCAAGACAATAAGGTTGGCCAGGAGGAACGGCGCGGCTGCAATAAAAATTGTACCTATGCCCAACCTGCTTATGGCCGAGGCCACGTTCAGGCACATGCCCACGGGCGGGGTGACCAGCCCCACGGCCAGGCCCGAAATAAGGAGCACGCCGAACTGGATGCCGTCCACGCCCACGGCCTTGGCCGCGGGGAGAAACACCGGCGTCAGCAGCAGGATGGCCGGACTCACGTCCACGAAGGTGCCGGTGATGATAATGATGCAGTTGAGCACCAGCAACATGACCATGGGCGGCATGTCCATGCCGATAACCAGGGACGCCACTGCCTCGGGGACCCGCTCCAGGGCCAGGATCCAGATGTAGAGCTGGGACAGGGCAATGATGATCATCACGTTGGCGCTGGTCTGGACTGAACTCTTGAGCAGCCCGGGAACTTCCTTGAACTTCAGGCCTCGGATGATGAAGGCGCCAATCACCAGGGCGTACAAGGCGCCGATTCCGGCCGATTCAGTTGCCGTGGCCACGCCGAAGACCACCGCTCCCACAACAAAAACCGGCATGATGATGGCCAGAATGGACTGCCTGACCCGCTGGAACTTCTGCCCCATGGTCAACACGACTTCTTCCTTGGGGTAGCGTCTAATATAGGAATACACCAGGGTAATGCCCAGCATGAGCATGCCGATCAGCACTCCGGGGATGAGACTACCCATGAAGAGCTGGCCCACGGATTCCTCTGAAACCAGGGCATAGATAATCATAGGCACGCTGGGCGGAATGATCATGCCCATGGTGGAGGACGCCACAGTAATCCCACTGGAGAACTGCGGGGTGTACCCCTTTTTCTCCATCTCGGGGATGAGCACGGCCCCCACGGACGCGGTGTCGGAAACCGATGATCCGGAGATTCCGCCGAAAATCATGCTGGCCAGGACGTTCACCGCGCCCAGTCCCCCCCGGAAGCGGCCCACGAACAGCAAGCTGAAGTCGATGAGCCGGGTGGTGACCCCGCCCGAATTCATGAACAGCCCCATGAGGATGAACAGGGGCAAGGCGATCATGGCGTAGGAATCCATGCCCGCGAACAAGCGCTGGGGCAGCACGGTCATGAGTTCGGGATGCACCACCAGGAAATACAAGAACCCGGACACGCCCAGGGAATAGGCAATGGGAACCCCCAGCAACAAACAAATGGCCAGGCTGATCAACAGAATCAACATGTGTCTTCTCTCCCTTCCCTGCGCAGACCAGTGGCGATCCGGAACATATGAATGAGGCAAAACAACAAGGCGCAACCACATCCCACCGGCACCACGATCTGTACCACCCACATGGGGATGCGCATGACCGGCGATTCATAGGACCCGGCTGAAGCTATCCAAGGCAAACTGAACCAGCCCATGACCCCGTTCACCGCACCCACAAGCAGGCATCCCGCGAAATCCATGCACTTGCGCACCCAGCCCCGAGTCATGTCCTTGAAAAAGCTGATTTTGATATGCGTGCCTTTGCTCACGGAAGCGGCAGCACCCAAGGCCGTGCAGTAGATGAACAGATAGTTCATGGCCTCGCTGCCCCAGATGATGGAGGAGTTGAATCCGTAGCGCAGCACCACAAGCATGACGGTCAAGATAAAAATGCAAAAGAAAAACAGAGTGATGACCCACTCCAAAAGCCAATTGAGCCTGTCCTCAAAGATATCCAGCCAGGTCATAGTCGTGTCCGTCGTTGGTTTACGGCACGGGGGATCCGCCGACATCCCCCGTGCGTTTATTAAGGATGGAGTTACTGACCCGCGATTTCCAGAGCGCGGTTGATGTCGTCCCAAGTGAACATGCCTTCATCAACATAGTACTGCCACACCGGTTTCACGGCTTCCACGAACTCGGCGTGGGCCTCGGCGTCGATTTCATTGACTTCGAGCTTGTCCTTGAGGATGTCGAAGTAGCCCTGCTCGGAAGCAAGCCAGATCACGTTGCTGTGGTTCATGGTTTCGCGGCTGACCTCGTCGAAGATCTGCTTGAGATCGTCGGGAAGCGCGTTGTACCAATCAGGGTTCACGTAGAAGGGATCGGGGTGGACTTGCCAGTTCAGCACGGACAGGTACTTCTGCACTTCGTAGAATTTCATGTCCACGCAGTTGGAGAACGGGTTTTCCTGGCCGTCAACTACACCGGTCTTCAGGGCCATGTACACTTCCGTGTAGGGCACCTGCTGGGGATTGGCGCCCAGTTCCTGGAAAGTGCGCAGGGTCACGTCAATGGGCGGGGTGCGCAGGTTAATGCCTTCCAAGTCGGCCACGCTGGTGATGGGCCGGATATTGTTGGTGGGCTGGCGCATGCCGCCGGCAACGCCGGTGGCCGGAATGTAGAAACCGTTGTCCAGGGCGCCCTGGTTGATTTCCATGCCCAGGTCGCTGTTCATGACCGCGACGACTTGATCGGCATTGGCGAACATGAACGGTAGCGTGTACATCAGGTACATGGGGTTGGCCCGCTCAAAAAGGCCGCCGCGGCAACCCTGCAGATTCCCCAAGCGCACCATTTCCAGCACCTCGGCTTCTTGGCCCAGGGTGCCGGAAAAATAGAGCTCCACCTGAATCCTGCCCCCGGACCTCTCTTCCAACTGCTCCTCGAAAAAGACCATGGACTCGCTTCTCGGGTGGTTCTCGGATTGGGTGTGCGCGTACTTGAACTCGTACACGTCATCGGCAATGGCGGGAACGCCGAGCCCGGCGAGGACAAAGGACAATACGACCAGAACTGCTGCAAAACGCTTGATCATGAGTGCTACCCTCCAGGACATTGGGATGCCTTGTCTACCGGCGCATCGAGCCGCCGGTCATGAAATGGACAGCCAAACACCCGGTCCCGGCCTTGCCGCCGCCGGAGAGCAAACCGGGCCTTGATTGCCGTCCGCCCCTATCTATTCGAAGCTGGTGAGCCATCACTCACTGCTTCCTTGCATATGGCCATATATGGTTTCGCGATCTGGTATGGGGCCGACACAGCCCAGCCCCAAAGTGCTCAATCCGGCCGCGGCCACCGCGAAACGGCCGCACCATTCCAGGGGGCGGCCCTCCAGGTATGCGGCGGCAAACGCCCCGGCCAGGGTGTCGCCCGCTCCCGAGGCGTCCACGGCCTCGACCTCAATGGGATCAATATGAATCCTGTTTTCGCCATTGCCGATGAGTGCTCCGCCCGGCCCGAGCTTGAGCACCACGACCGCGCTCCCCATATCCAGATATTGCTGGAGCGCCAGCTCCGGGTCCGTGACGCCGAGCATCAGGCTTGCTTCTTCCATGCTGGGGAACACCAAGTCGGCCAGGGCAATGGACTCGTGGATAATGGCCCGCGCCCGGCTAAGGGGCCATAAGGCAGGCCGGAAATTAGGATCATAGGATATAGTGACGCCCGCTTCCCGAGCCATGCGCATGGCCTGAAACGCGGTGTCGCAAGCTCCGGAAGAGATGCCTTGGGTCACGCCCGTCACATGCAGCAGGCCTGCCTTGCGGATGGCTTCCTCGGGCAGGTTGTCCGGGGCCATCCTGGAGGCTGCCGAGCCCCGTCTGTAGTAGGTGAAGTCGTGTCTGCCCGGCGCGCGGGCAATGAGGTACAGGCCGGTGGGTGCTTGGGGGTCCCTGCGCACATGGCTTGTGTCCACGCCTTCGCGTTGCCACATGGTCATGAACGCGTCGCCGAACTGATCGTCTCCCAAGGTGGTGAGCATGCCCACGTTGCCGCCGGACCTGCCTGCGGCTACCGCGAAATTGGAGGCGTCGCCACCGAATCCTGTCAGGAATTGATTCACCGACGAAAGGCATCCCTGCTCAAGGGCCGAGAGCTCCATGAGTGGTTCGCCCAGGGCGAGAATATAGGGCTGTGCGTGTTGTTCCATGTTTGATGTCAATACTTTGTGACTATTTGGATACTTTTTTGCCGTGCTTTTCACACTGATTGCTTGACCTCCTCTTAATTGTCAAGAAAATTCCACAATACAAATCGTAGTTTCATTATATGGAATTTCTAAGCTAGCATAATATTTAATCCCGTGCATTTTTAACAGGTTACGCAGACGCCTCAATGCCGGGATGATAGGCAGCACCACTGGGCCGCTTCCCATGGGAGTGAAAAAGTGCACAGAAGCCTCAAACCAACACGCCACAAAAAAGGGTCCGCGACGTTTCCGTCACGGACCCTTGTGTTCTTTGGCTCCCCGGGAGGGACTCGAACCTCCAACCTAGTGGTTAACAGCCACCCGCTCTGCCGATT
>QZKZ01000420.1 GCA_004796465.1 Desulfovibrio sp. | reverse complement strand
GGGTCAAGGGGATCATCCCCTTGCGGGGTGTGGGGCAGAGCCCCACGACGTTAATCCGTTGCCGTTATCCGTAACGGGTGAAGCCCGCTAAACGAATCGCCGTAAATCCGTTGACGTTATCTTGTGACGTTCTCCATTCAAGCCTTCAGTTTGCTTGCCACTTCCGTGAGGTAGGTGGCCTGGTAGCGTGCGCCTGCCAGGTCGGTTTCGCTGGGCATGCGCGAGCCGTCGCCGCCCGCGATGGTGGTTGCGCCGTAGGGCGAGCCGCCTTTGACTTCATCCACGCCCATTTGGCCTTGGAAGGTGTAGGGCAGGCCCACGATGACCATGCCGTGGTGCAGCAGGGTGGCGTGGAAGCTGACAATGGTGGTTTCCTGGCCGCCGTGTTGGGTGCCTGTGGAGGTGAACACGCCGCCGGGTTTGCCCTTGAGCGCGCCTTGCATCCACAGGCCGCCCGTGGCGTCCAGGAACTGGCGCATTTGCCCCGGCATGTTGCCGAAGCGTGTGGGCGCGCCAAACAGGATGCCGTCGGCTCCGGCCAGGTCGTCGACCGCGCAGACCGGAATATCGGCTTGGCCTTTTTGCGTTTCGAGCGCCCCCATTTTTTCGAGAACATCATTGGGCAGGGTCTCAGGCACGCGGCAGATCACGGGTTCGCCGCCTGCTTCACGCACGCCTTCGGCGGCTGCCTGGGCCATGGTCAGGATATGGCCGTACATGGAATAAAAGGGAATCAGGATTTTGGTCATGGCGACCTCCTGTGGTTAGCAGGTTGCGGTTAGCTGTTTGTATACATCAATTTTCTACTAATATAGCATGGATTTTTGAATTGACCAGTGCCTTTTTTTGCAGGGGCCCGGCAAGGAATGACATATATTTCCCATGGCTTGCCCTGGCGCGGTCCCAGGGGTAAGAGGGGATCATGGACAATCGCGCGACTGCCATCTCGTTCAGTATTCTCCTGATCCTGCTCACGGCTCCAATCCTGGCCCCTGGTGCCTGGGGCCAGGACTTCGAGATTGTTGACGAGGTGCAGTGGCGTTATGGCGGGGAGTTGTCATTCATTCCGCCGGGCCGGAACGAACCCGTGTCAGGGCGCTGGGAAGCGACCGCGCGGCTGGTTCCCGCGACCGGGGCCGTGCCTGATGAAGAGGGCATGATCGATGCGGTTCCTGTGCTGGACATTGGCTTGGAAGGAGTGGAGGTCAACGAGGAATGGGGCTGGGGGGAGATGTCCCTGTCCGGCGTGCTGGGCTTCGAAGGCGGTTTGATGACCCTTGCCGGGTTTACCTTGACCTCGGATGATTTTGCCTTTTCCCAGGGGCGCGGCGAGTTGGCCGGACCATGGCGCATTACCGGCGAAGTGGAGGAAAACGGGCAGGGTTGGCTGTTCTCGGACCTGGACATCAGCGCGGGCGAATCGTTGCGCTTGGCCGGAGTGCTGCAATACGGCGACGACGATTCCCTGGTGGGTTCGTTCACGGGCCAGGCCCTGGACATGCAGCAAGTGATCGCGGCCCATTCCGACCACATCCCGGAGTCCCTCGGAGGTACAAGTGTAAGCGGTCCCCTGGACTTGGCCGTGGACATCTCCTTGGACAATGTGCTGAGCGAACAAGGCATGCTCGGCGCGGTGACCGCGAGCCTGGGTTTTGGCGGCAATGGGCTGGCCTTGGCCGGCGAGGGGGATGAGAGCCCTTGGCTGGACGCGCAAAGCGTGGCCGGTGAACTGTGGGCCGAGGTGGAACTGGCCAGGGAAGGGGTCCTGTGGCGGGTCCGGGGTGATATGGCCCTGGACCGGACCAACTGGCCCGTGACAGACTTGGACATGGATTTCGCGCTCATAGGCGGTGAAAGGGCCGTCAATATCGAGCGCATGGTCCTTACACCGCGCGGCGGGCCGCTACGCAGACCCTTGCAGGTCGCGGGGTCCATAAACATGGGCGAGCACGGCGAGGTCGCCACCCGTGATCTGCGCATCACAGCCCAAGGCTTGGGCGAGTTGGACGCTTGGTTCGCCATGGAGGAAAGTCCGGCTGGCCCGGTCATGAACGGGACCTTGGACGGAGAGGACTTGGCTGTGGGCGATTTGTTGGCCCTGGTCCAGGAAATGGGCGGACCCGACTTGGCGGGCTGGAATCCCAGCGGCAGCGCTGACCTCAATCTGTCCCTGGTCATGCAGGAAAACGTTCCCGTGCTGGGCGTGGATTTGGGTTTGTCCGGCGTGGCCTTCATGTCCCCGGACGGCGCGGCCATGGCCGACAAACTGGGGTTTGCCATCAGCGGCGACGTGACCCTTGCGGACCAGACCGTGCTGGACCTGACCCTGACCGTGGGCCAGGGCGAGGCCCTGTACGACAAATACTACCTGAATTTTGCCAATGCGGCCCTGACTCTCAATTGGCAAGGCACGGACAGGGGCGGTGGCCGCTGGTCCGGCCTCAATGCGCAGCTGCGTTTGGCCGACCATTGCCTGGTCACTGCCCGGGGCGGCCTGGATATATCGGGCGAGTCTCCGGATTTTTCCGGGAGCGTGCAGGTCACGGAAGCCAACCTGGCCAAGCTTTTCGAGACCTTCGTGCGTTCGCCCAACAAACTGACCCAGCCCGGCATAGCAGCCATGGCCGCGGCAGGAGAGGCGGAACTCTCCCTGGACGTGGAGGCCCGGGACGGGGCTGCCGCCGTGTCCGGACATGTTTCCATGACCGGCGGTGCAATCCGGCGTGGCGAACCAGGCGATGAGAATCATTTTTCCGTCACAGGCATGGACCTGGACTTGCCCTTTTCTTACCTGTTCGGCCAGGCCCCGGACGGCACAATAACCGCGCCCGCTCCGCCCACGGATTGGGGCCGGTTCCAAGCCGCATCCATGTCCCTGCCCGTGGGCGGCCTGGACTCCCTGGACCTGCCCCTGTATCTGGCGCCGGGCCGCTTGGAAGTAGGCGGCTCCTTGGTCCTGGACGTGCTGGGTGGCGACCTGGAACTCAGGGACATCGTGGTGGGCAACCCCTTGACCGGAGATTTCCAACTGGCCTGCTCGGGCTCCATGCGCGGGGCCGACCTGACCAGCGTGGACCTGGGCGAGGTCCCGCTCATGGGCGAGCTCAACGGCCGCTTTCCCGCCATCACCCTGGACAGTAACCGGCTCAACGTGGCCGGGGAAATCTCGGGCTCCTTTTTCGCGGGCGGGGTGGTGGCCCGCAACATCGCCATGGAAAAACCCTTTGCCCGAGATCGGCGGCTCATGGCCGACATTGAGATGACCGCCCTGGATTTGGAGCGCATCAGCGAGGCCACGGGCATCGGCACGGTCACCGGCAAGCTGGACGTGATCATCGAAGACCTGGTCATTGCCTACGGCCAGCCCGCTGCCCTGTTCCTCACGGCCTATTCCGTGGAAACCGACGGCATAGACCAGGAAATCAGCCTCAAGGCCGTGAACTCCATTTCCGTTATGTCCACGGGCTCGGGCATCACAGGCCTTGGCGTGGGCGTATTCGCCAGTTTTTTCGAGACCTTCGCCTACGAGGCCATCGGCTTTACCTGTTCCCTGGTCAACGACGAGTTTCAGGTCAGGGGCTTGATTAAAGAGGGTGGGGTCGAGTATCTTATCCAAAAGCCGCTTATGTTTGGCATTAACGTGATCAACATGAACCCGGAGAACAGGATCAGTTTTTCCGATATGCTGGAACGGATTCAACGGGTGATCAAGCCGGAAAATCCTGATAAGGAAACACCCCAAACGGAATAATCCGACGACAAACGGGCCGGTCATGCTGGAGGTAGCCGAGAGCCAGGCCCGTTTCATGCCCCGCAAGGAGGACGCAACCATGCCTTTTCGCAAAAGTCTGCTCACAACACTGCCCGTGGCGATGGCGACCATAATGGCCCTGTCCGTGATCGCCTGCGTCACGGTGAACATTTATTTTCCCGCGGCAGAGGTGCAGCGTGTGGCCGACGACTACACGGACGATGTGTACGGCAGCCTGAACACCGCGCCGCCCGCCGAGACCCCGGACCCGTCCGACGACAGCTCCTGCCTGGAGATTTTCCTGGCCCGCGTGGGCTCGTGGATCGGACCGGCCCAGGCCCATGCCCAGGACGCCACCACCGTGACCAACTCGGCCATTCGCGGGCTCAAGGACCAAAACATCGCCAACCTGCAGCAGCTCACGCCCTATCTGGACGGCGGCTATGTGGGCATCAACAATTCCGGGCTCTTGGAAGAAAGAACCACGGACGGCCTGGACATGCAGCAGGTCTCTGCCGTACGCCAGCTCATTGCCGCTGACAACCAGGTCCGGCAGCAGCTTTTTGTGGAAGTGGCCGGGGCCATGGGCATTGATCCCAGCCAGGTGTCCCAGGTCCAGGACATCTTTTCCCAGACCTGGCGGCAAAAAGCGCCGTCAACGTGGCCGGTGCAGGACGACGGCGGTAGCTGGAACCGGTAGCGCTAACCCCGACGATTCAAGCGCCGCCTCCTGGCAGGGGGGCCTGAGGCGGCGCTCATTTTTCCCAAGAAACCTCTGTATAATTGCCTGCTGGCTTCGGTGCTGAAAAAAATCCATAAGCTCACATATGCTTACTACAGCTCTGCTCTCTTCATCCGTAAGGCTCGCGGGGTTCGTCAACGGCTAAAGTCCGCTGGCGAACAATTCTGCAAAGGTCTCTGAAAAGGAATGACGCAAAGGTCTCCGAACATGGGACAGTCGAGGAATCCATGTCAGCCCTGAATATTGCTGATCTCAAGCCAGGCATGTGTTTGGCGCGGGACGTCAAGGACCGCAACGGCCGCCTGTTGCTCAACGCCGGGCTGGAGTTGACGGACAAACACCTGCGGGTGCTGCGCATTTGGGGCGTGACCGAGGCCCATATCCAGGGCGAGTCCCGGGAAAGCGTGGCCGAGCAGGCAGCCGCGGATGTCGATCCCCAGGTCCTGGCCCGGGCCGAGGAGGCCGTGGCTTGGCGCTTCTTGCACTGCAACCCGGATCAAGACGTAGTCGCGGAGCTTCGGCGCATCTGTGTGCAACGGGAGGTCCGGGAGATGTTGCGCAAGGGAGTGGAGGGAATGGAGGTTTCCTCTCAAGAGGGCGAGGACGACGCTTCCCACGATAAGGATGGGGCTGAGCAGGAAACGGGCAAGGCCGCCGTGGAGGCTGGGGAGACCAGGTTGGAAAAGGAACCGGCCCAGCCCCGGACTAAAATATCGCCCAATGAACTGGTGCGCGACGAACTGGTCCTGGGCACCTTGCCCAAGATTTTTCACAAGCTGGTGGACGTGGTCAATGACTCGCGCAACTCGGCGGCGGATGTGGCCGAGGTCATCGCCAGGGACGTGGACCTGTCCGCGCGCTTGCTCAAGGTGGTGAACAGCCCGTTCTACGGCCTGGCCTCGCGCATTGACACCATTTCCCGCGCCGTGGCCGTGGTCGGCAGCAACCAGCTCCTGGCCCTGGCCATGGGCATCTCCGTAGTCAGCACTTTTACGGGCATTCCCAAGGATTTGGCTGACATGGAGTCCTTTTGGCGGCATTCAATCGCCTGCGGTATTGGCGCGAGGATTCTGGCGGGCTACAGCCATACGCCCAACACCGAGCGTTTTTTCGTGGCCGGACTGCTGCACGACATCGGCAGGCTCATGATCTACAAGCTCATGCCTGACTCGGGACGGCTGATTTTATCGAAAGCAGCCAAGGACAAGCGGCTGCTCGTGGATGTGGAGCAGGACGTGCTGGGCTTCACCCACCACAGGCTCGGCGGGGTGCTGCTCAAGCAGTGGAAATTGCCCGTGTCCCTGGAGATGAACGTGCGCAGACACCACGATCCGAGCTTGGCCGCGAATCCCCGCGAGGCCGCGATCATCGCCGTGGCCGACCTCCTGGCCAACACCGTGCAACTCGGCGCGAGCGGAGAGCGGTACATTCCGCGCCTGGAAAGCGGCGCATGGGAAGTATTGGATCTGCCCCTGTCCATTGTGGGCCAAGCCATGGAACAAATGGAATACCAGGTGGACGAGATTCTGGAATTTTTCACCCATGAGTGAGAACGAACGCCATATCCGCCCCAGGCGGCCCAGCCGCGAAGACCTGGAGCTGCGCATCCAGAGCCTGGAGGAGCAAGCCAGGTTCACCCTGGACGTGCTGGAAATGGCCGCCACCCTGGGCGACTTCCAGACCAGCATCAACAAACTCCAGGAGCCCACGGGCATCCTGCGCGAGACAGCGTCGCGGGTGCAGGGTTTCATCCACTTCCGGGCTGCGGGTTTTTACCTGGTCAACGAGCCCACCTCTGACTTTGTCATGACCCTGTGCCGGCCCGAGGAGTTCCAGGAAGTTATTGAGCAGGAAGTGGCCCACCTCATTGACAACGGCATCTTCACCCTGGCGCTCAGGGAAAACCGGCCCATTACCGTGTATTCCCGGGACAAGAAACACCGCTTGGTACTGCACGCCCTGTCCACCAGCTCCCGGACCCGGGGCTTGTTCGTGGGCCTTTTGCAGCGCGCGGACCGCAACATCACTTCCATGCTCCTGTCCCTGCTGACCATCATCCTCAAGAACTGCGCCAACGCCATTGAGAGCTTTGAACTCTACCGCTTGTTCCGGGAAAACGAGCAGCGCTACCGGGACCTGGCCAATGCCTTGCCCCTGACCATTTTCGAGCTGGACCCGGTCCGCAACGTCAGTTTTGTCAATGCAGCGGTGACCGCCCAGTTCGGCTACCCCCGCGAAGATGTGGAGCGCATCAATTTCGTGGATTTGCTGGCCTGGGAAGACCGGGAACAAGCCGCCCAAGAACTTACCCGCTGCTTCCAGAGCAAGCGTTCGGGCCGCTTCGACTCCCAGGCCCTGACCAAAAGCGGTGAGACCTTTGCCGTGGAAGTGCTCATTAATCCGATCATGGAAGGGGAAACCTGCACGGGCTTGCGCGGGGTTGTCATTGACCGGTCCGGGCTCGGCAACCAAGGCCTTTTGCCTGGTTCTTTCCCTGAATCTTGATCAGCCTAGATTCGCACCAGGCTGAAATCGAAGTCCTTCAAGTCGAAAAAGAGCACGGACCGTCCGTCGATCCCTGGACTGTTGCAGAGCAGGTTCATGACCATGGACGCCTGCAGGGACGAGGCCAGGTTCACGCCCGGGCCGGGGCAGCCCAGTTCGTCTTCCGCGGAGCGGGTGTCGGGGTTCTCGGGAAAGAGCAGGGCGGTCTTATCTGGGCCTGGCAGCAGGGTGGCAGCTAAGCCCGTGAGTCCGGCCACGGCGGCGGTGACCAGGGGCTTGCCCGCCTCGCGGGCAGCGGTTCGCAGCATGTTGCGGTGCTTGAGGCCACCCAAACAGTCCACCACCACATCCGCGCCTTGAATGAGGGCGTCCATGGAGGGCCGGTCCAGGAACTCGGGCACAGCATGCACCTCCACGCCTGGATTGAGTTCCTTGGCGCGGGCCATGGCCACCTTCGCCTTGTTTTGGCCCAGGCAGGCCTCAGTTCCGAGCATCTGGCGGTTAAGGTTGCTCGCCTCAAAAGTATCGCCGTCAGCTACGCGCAGCTTGCCCACGCCCGCGCGAACCAGCAGTTCGAACACCAGTCCGCCCAGTCCGCCCAAGCCCACAATGGCCACGCATGATTCCAGCAGCCGGATCTGGTCGTCCAGGGAATAGGCGTTCAGGTTGCGCAGGTAGCGCTCGGGGATGACTTGGGCCTTGAGCGCGGCGATCTCCACGGCTCCAAGGGACAGGGAAAACTCGCGGGCCAATTCCTGGACCGCGTCCCGGCTGATGGT
>QZKZ01000220.1 GCA_004796465.1 Desulfovibrio sp. | reverse complement strand
TCCGCAATGTCCTGGATGCGGTCGTAATCCGCGGGCAGACCAAAGATGTCCACCCCGATGATCCCGCGCGGGGTCACGCCGTTGCCGTGCAGGGAAGTGGGGATGGGGTGGATGGCGGGATCGCCCGCCTTGACCGCTTGCACCGCCTTGTCCAGCTTGTTCGGGTCAATATTGAAAGTGTCCGGCTCAATGTCCACAAAGGCCGGGGTCGCGCCGAGCAAGGAGATGACCTCTGCCGTGGCGATAAAGGTAAAGGGCGAGGTCAGGATCACGTCGCCGGGGCCTACGTTATAGGCCATGAGCGCCAGGAGCAGGGCGTCGGTGCCTGAGCCGCAGCCCAGGGCGTGCTTCACGCCCGTGAACTCGGCGAGTTGGGCTTCCAGCTCCTTGATTTCCGGTCCCATGATGAAGCGGCCATGGGCAAGCACCGCGTCCATGCGCGCACGAACGTCGTCTTCAATAATGGCGTACTGGGCCTTGAGGTCAATGAAGGGAATCATGGTCTGCCTCGCTGGGGGGAACCCCGGTTGTGAGTTCTTGCTGCGGGCTTTCCTTGCCATGGGGACAAGGAATAAAAGGCCCACGTTCGGCGGCATACTCCAAGGACAAAACGCTGGCAACCGTTTTACTTCTTGCGCAAGGCGATCACGCCACCAGCGTATTCGCTGTCTTCCTCGGCCAGTTCCTTGCAGCGAAGGGCGTATACCGCCGCTGGTCCATCAACGTCCTTGATCGCCTCGAAAATCTCGTGGGCCTGGCTGAAGTTGCCTTGGGTATACGCTTCAAGGCCTTGCCCAAATTGCTCCAGAACCTCCTGCTTTTCCGAGTATTCCTCGTCCAAAAAGGGCTCAAAAACCCGCACGGGTTCGCGGCGTCCGACCACGGAAATCCTGCCCAGTTCCCGGCAGGAAAAGGCCCCTTTTGCGGCCTGCTCTGCAGCCTCGGAAATCATGGTGTAGGTGGTGAACTGCTTGTTGGCCCCTTCCAGCCGGGCCGCCAGGTTCACGGAATCGCCGAGCATGGAGTAGTCGAAGCGCGTGTCCGATCCCAGGTTGCCCACAATGGCCGGGCCGGTGTTGATGCCGATGCGCATGCGCACTGGCCTGCCCGCCCGCTCTTCAAACTCTGGGCCGAGTTCGGCCAAACGCTGTTGGCAGAGAAGTGCGGCGCGCACGGCCCGAACCGCGTGGTCCGGCTGGTCCAGGGGCGCGTTCCAAAAGGCGATGATCGCGTCGCCCTCGTACTTGTCCACGGTCCCGCCTTGATCAAGGATGATGTCGGTCATGGCCGAGAGATAATCGTTCAGGAGCGAGGTAAGCGCTTCGGGCTCCATGTGCTCGGAAATAGCCGTGAACCCTTCCAGGTCCGAGAAAAAGATCGACAGCTCGCGCCGCTCCCCACCCAAGCGCAGGCGGTCGGGGTTGAGGATCAACTCCTCGATGACTGCGGGGCTTAGATACTGGGAAAAGGCCTGCTTGAGAAAACGCCGCTGCCGCCCTTCACCCGCGTAGGACGCGGTCATGGCCAGGACACCGGCCAGGGTCCCGGCAAGGGTCGGCGCAATGACCGGTGTCCAGTAGCCCAGAGTGTACGCCCCCACGCCCAGGCCTCCGGGCAACAGGACAAGCAGGGGCAAGGCCAAGGCGCTTTTCAGCGCGCTCCGGGCTAGGGTCACCACGCCGCCGCCTAAAAGGCCCGCCGCAAGGACCAACATCACTACAGCCCATTGCGGAGTGAACCGGAAAAAGTCCCGGGCCAGGATATTGTCCAGGGTGGTGGCGTGGATCTCCACGCCGGGATACACCCCTTGCACGGGCGCTGCGCGCAGATCGAGCAACCCCGGCGCGGAAAAGCCGAAGAACACATAGGCGTCTTGGCACCACAAGGGACTCAGGTCTGGCTCCTGGCCGCTCCTGATCTGGATTTCCGAACGGATCACATCCTTGGCGCTAACACCGCCATGGGTGCGCGACGGTCCGCGATAGGCCAGGGTCGCCCGGCCCGACGAATCCAAGGGCAGGAGTTCGCCGTCCAAGACCAGGCCCGCGTCGGTGATCTCCATTCCCGCAGTGGGATGTGCGGCTAAATACGCGCCAAGGCCCAAACTGGGCAACACCTGGCCGTCAAACACGCTGAGCAGCCGGATGCGCCGGAACACGCCGTCCGGATCCGGATCTTGGCTCACGTTGCTCAGGACCAGGGCTGAGCGGCCAATGTCTTCCACGGGAAAGGCCCCGTTGCCAAAGACAACGGCCCTAGAATCCATGGCCCCGAACCAGGAATCAAGGCCTCTTACTTGGAAATTAGGCTCAGGGGTGTCCTCGGGCCAACGGGATTGGCCTTGCTCGGAATCACCCAGGGTCATGGCTTGGGCATAAGGCCCGAATTCCGTGATGGCCGAGGCGAGACCCGCGTCATCGCCCACGCCGTATAAGGAGGGTTCGGAAAAGAGCACGTCAAAGGCCAGAGCCTTGGCCCCGCCCCGGTGACAGAAACTCACAATGGCTGAATAGACTTCCCGGGGCCAGGGCCAACTCCAGCCATTGCTCTGCTCGCCCCAGTCCAGGCTGGCCTGGTCCAGAAGAATGACGCGGATTTGGTTGCTTTGGGGAACAGGACGCGCGAGCATTCGCACCCGCGCGTCCCATGTTTTTGCTTCCCAGGAATCGAGCCAGCCCGGCAGCCAAGCGGCCAGCGCCACCAACGCGCCCACAAGCCCGGTTATCAGGGCTTGTTGCGCTCTGCGCCTCAACCTGCCGTGCCGCGCTGTTGCCATGGCTTCCCGCTGTCGCCTGAAGCGGGTCTACTGCACCATGGCCAGGAATTGCTCATAGCGGGCCTGGCGTCCGGGCAATGGCTGCACCGTATCCATGCCCACCCCGATAGCGCCCAACTCTTGGATGCGTTCGCTGGGCAAGGGGTGGGTCTTGGCAAAGTCGGTACCCTGGGGATTGAGCCGGGTCTGCATCACTTCAAGCATGGCGGTCAAACCCGAGGGCTCGTATCCAGCCTCGCGCAGGATGGCCACTGCGGCCTTGTCCGCCTCGCGCTCGAACTCGCGGGAATACCCGTTGTTGATCATGGTCGAGGTGATGTCCTTGATGGAGTCCCCGAACAGGTCCACGAGCAGGCCCAACTCGCCCGGACCGAAGGTGCTGAGGGACTCCTCGGCCAGGACCTGGAACACCTCGTTGGACCGGCTGGATTCAATGGCTTCCAGGCCGTGCTCCAACTGCACGTGCCCGATCTCATGGGCCAGGACCGCGGCCAGGGCCTCCTCGGACTCGCAGCACTTGATCATGCCCCGGGTCACGAAGATCAGTCCGCCCGGCGCGGCAAAGGCGTTGATGTCCTCGGAATCCAGGATCAGGAAGTGGTAACCGCCGAAAGTCTGGGGCTTGCTGGAAAAGAGCGCCAGGGTCTGGCCCAGCTGATTCAGGTACAGGTTGGCGTCCACGTTGTTGTAAGGCGAGTATACGGCCAGGACCTCGGCGCCTACTGCGCGGCCCAGGTAATACTCTTGTTCCGGCGTGAACTCCTCTTGGGCATGGGCTGCTGCTTGGCCGACCACCACGGCGGACTGCACCGCCGACACCACGGTGCCCGTGGAAACACAGGAAAGTGCTGAGCCACACAAGACCAAAACTATGAAGAGACAGGCAAATCGTGTTCTCATTGCTCGCCTCCTTGGTCCATGCTTTCTTGGCCCATGCTTTCTTGGCCAATGCTTTCTTGGTCAGGAGCCATTTCACCGAAAGTCAGGAAGGCCTGCGACTCCTCGGGAGAGACCTTCACGGCCTCCATCCAGTCGATCCAATCGTAGCGTAAGCCTGGATTGGTCGAACGGTGCTCGGCCTCAACCGCCTGGTTAAAACCCTTGCCGGCCAAGGCCACTTCATCGCTGTCCGCGCCGCCGAACAGGGAACCCTGGCCCGCATTGAGGTCCAATTCCTCTTCCGTGAGGCCGGACATGTGGGCCCAGCCGCTCATGTCGCTGAACAGGGCGCTGACTTGCGCCCATTCACCTTGCCGGGAGATGATCGTGACTTGGTCGCCGTAGCGCAGGACGGTTATGACAGGGCTCAAGAACGAGGCTTCTTGCCGCAGCTCCAGTTCGCGCACCTGCACGGTCAAGGAACTCTCGGCTTCCTCGCCCAGGGCCTTGCCCGGGGCCATGAGCCCTGCCGCCAGGATCACGGCCAAGCCCAAGCCAAGGATTGTTGTGGAATATACAAAACGCATGGGTATGTCCTCCTGAGTCTTTCGAGGGGAAGTTTCATCCGGGGGCGGCCTGAACCTGATGTCCAGGCGATGACCCATCATATGCCAAAACCCTGCACTTGCAAAGGGAACCGCGCATTGCGCTCGCACACCATGCCATGGTAGGTGAGGAGTGTTGATCTTTTCATACATTTGTCACACAATTACCGTATATCGAAATCCCCGGGATTACGGGTGAAGCTTGCCCGCAATCCAATCAACAATCGTTGCAACCCCCGAGGGTTCTCATGAAACTGCACCGTTTCCCGGTTTATTGCCTGACCGCGGCCTTGGGCCTCGCCACTGTCCTGTTCCTCCTCTCTTGCGGTGGAGGCGCCACCAACGCCGACGACCCCCTCCGCATTGTGGCCGGCTCCGAAAGCAAGGAAATCGAGCACATCATCATGGCCTGGGCCGATGACAACAACCTGGCCGTTGAGATGCACTACAAGGGCTCCGTGGACATGATGCTCGACATGCAGCAGGAGTCCTTTGCCTTTGACGCGGTGCTGCCCGCCAACTCCATGTGGATCCGCCTGGGCGACGCCGAGCTGCACCGGGTCAAGGACGAAGCGTCCATCATGCGCTCGCCCGTTGTTCTGGGCGTGAAAAAATCCATTGCCGAGCAGTTGGGCTGGGTCGGGACCGAGGTCTCGGTCAACGACCTGCTTGAGGCCGTGCGCTCGGGCCAGCTCAGCTTTGCCATGACCTCGTCCACCCAATCCAATTCCGGGGCCTCGGCTTACATGGGCCTGCTCTACGCCCTGGCTGGACGGCCCGAGGCCCTGACCTCGGAGCACTTGGCCGACCCGGAACTGGGCCAAAACATCCGCGACCTGCTCGGCGGCATTGACCGCTCCTCCGGTTCTTCGGGCTGGCTCAAGGAGATGTTCCTGGAAAAGTACGACTCGCTTGACGCCATGTTCAACTACGAGTCCATGATCATCTCGGCCAACCAGGAGCTGGTGCGCCAGGGCCGCGAGCCCTTGTACGCCATCTACCTGACCGACGGCCAAGCAATCGCCGACTCCACCTTGGGTTTCGTGTCCAAGCCGGACAACGCCCACAAGCGGGAAATGTTTGTCCAACTCCGCGACTATTTGCTCACGCCCGAGGCCCAGGAACAGATATTCCAGACCGGCTTCCGCACCGCGCTCATCGGCATGAACCCGGAGAACCCGGACACCAGCGTGTACAACCCGGCCTGGGGCATTGACCTGGACCGCACCATCACGCCCATCACCTGGCCCCGGCCCGAGGTGACCATGGAGGCCTTGCAGCTCTACCAAACCAGCTTTCGCAAGCCCTCCCAAACCGTCTACCTCTTGGACGTGTCGGGCTCCATGGAAGGCCAGGGCCTGAACCAGCTCAAGCAGGCCATGCTCGGCCTGCTCAACCAGGAAAACGCGGGCCGCTACCTGCTCCAAGCCTCTGCTGACGACGTCATCGTTGTGATTCCCTTCAACGACCGTGTGGTGGACGTATGGATGGTACAGGGCAACGATTCCAAGGACATCACGGACCTCATGAACAGGATCGCTTCCCTCCAAGCGGGTGGAGGCACGGACATCTATCAGCCGATCATCGCGGGCTTGCAGCTCTTTTCCCAGGTGGGCCGGGACCTGAACGATTATCTGCCCGCCATTGTGCTGCTCACTGACGGCCGTTCCCAATCCGGCAGCTTGTACGACGTGCAAAACGCCTGGAGCTCCCTGCGTGCGCCCTTTGAACTGCCGCCCGTGTTTTGTGTCACCTTTGGCGATGCCGACGACTCACAGCTCAAGGAAATCGCGGAATACACCGTGGCCCGTGTGTTTGACGGCCGCCATGGCCTGGAAGCCGCTTTCCGCAAGGCCAAGGGCTACAACTAATCCGGGGCCCCAATGAACTTTCTGATCAAAAACAAGGAGATCGTGGCCGGTGCTGCGGGCGCGGCCGCCCTGCTGTTCGGGGTGGGCGTGGTCAACGCCCCCTTGTGGCTTTCATTTTTCATCGGTTTGTCCTTGTTCGCCGGGCTGTTTCTCATTGGATCGTACTGGTGGGAATTCCAACTGGCCCAGGAGGCCCGCGCCCTGACCAACGTGTCCATGCAGGACAAAGTCAAGGCCGGGGCCACCAAGGTGGTGGCCATCCGCGACCTGGCCGAAACCATCCAGAACCCGGACGTGCAGGCCAAGGTGCGCAACATCTGCGACCTGGCCGACCGCATATTCGCCAACTTTGAGCACGACCCCTCTGATCTGGCCAAGGCGGGCCGCTTTTTGTTGTACTTGGACCGCTTCCTGCCCTTGCTGGAGCGTTACGCAAGGTTGTCGGCCACACCAGAGGGACGGGAACTGCTGGCCAAACGCTCTGATGACGAGGAGTTTTTCGCCCTGCTCGACGTGGCGGAAAAAAGCTTTACCTCGGGATTTCAGAACTACTTGGAAAACGACGTGGTGGAGATGCGCACCTTTGGCAGAGTGCTGAAAAAGATGATGGACGTGGCAGAAGTGGGCAAGTAGACAAGGAATCCCATGAAGCCCATATATTGGTACATCCTCCTGGTGATCGAGGTCCTGCTGGTGGGCGCGACCATTGCGCTACGGGCCATGCCTTTGTTGATCATAGCCTTGGCCTTGCCCCTGCTCATGTACCTCCTGTTCAAGCCGGACGAGGACGAGGAGGACGCGCCCATCTCCGAATCCGAGATGGACAAGCGAATCGCCCTGGGCAAGGCCCGGGTCGAGGCAATCCTCAAAGCCGAGCCAAAGGTCCCTAGCGGTGAGGCCAGGATTCGGCTGCTGCGCATCTGCGCCCTGGCCGAACGCATCTTTGACAACTTTGAGGATGATCCCGGCGACTTGGCCAAAGCCGGGCGTTTCCTCATGTACCTGGACCGCTTCCTGCCCCTGGTGGAGCGTTACGCCCGCCTCTCTTCCACTCCCGAGGGCAGGGAACTGCTCAGCGAGGAATACAACGAGGATGAGTTCCACGAACTGTTGGAGACAGCGGAAGAAGGGTTCAGCAAAGGTTTCAAGAACTACCTGGCCAACGATGTGGTGGAAATGAAATTTTTCGGCAAGGTGCTCAAACGGATGATGGACGTGGCTGAAGTCGGCAAATAAACGGCTAGTCCCCTGAGGACCCCAGTGATGACTCCTATGGAGGAACCAAGGAACCCGCATCATGAATAAATCCAAGTTGATTATCGGACTTTTGCTGGTGGCCGGCGCGGCTGTGGCCGCCGTGTTGTTCGGCCTTACCGACGATAGTGCTGGCCCCATTGATCCCGACGACCTGACCGTGGTTTCCATTCGATACGGCAGCGAGAAAAAAGGCTTTTTGCACGACGAAGACGTGCAGCGCATTCTCGCGGAAAAATACGGCCTGTATATTGACGGCACCAAGATGGGCTCCCTGGAAATGGCCGAAGGCGACCTGTCCGGCGTGGACGGGCTGTGGCCCTCCAGCGACCTGGCTGCCCAGGTCTTTGAACGCAGGCAGCCCGGCACCCATTTCAAGAAGCACAATGTCTTCAACACGCCCATCGTGTTCTACTCCTGGCCCGATGTAACCGATGCCTTGATCAGCGCGGGCGTGGTGGAGAAACGCGACAACACCTACTATGTGGTGGACACGGTGGGCCTCCTGACCATGGTCAAGGAAGGCCGGACCTGGGAAGATGTTGGTTTGCAGGGCCAATTCGGGACCATCAAGGTCCATTTCACCGACCCCACCAAGTCCAATTCCGGCTTTTTGTTCGCCGGGCTCATGGCCATTCTGTTCAACGGCGGGGATATGGTCACGGACTCCAACCTCATGCCGGTCATGAAAGAGGTCGTGGCTATTCGCGACCGCATGGGTTTCCTGGAAAACTCCACAGGCATCCTGTTCAACAAGTACCTGACCCAGGGCAAGGGTGCCTATCCCTTGGTCAGCGCTTACGAAAACCTGCTCATTGAGTTCTATCTGACCAATCCCCAATACCAGGAAGACATTTCGCGGTTAGTGCGTGTGCTCATTCCCGAGCCCACGGTATGGAGCGAGCACCCCTTCATCGCCCTGACCGACAAGGGCGAGGCCTTGCTCGCCGCGCTCCAGGACGAGGAAATCCTGGCCCTGGCCTGGGAAAAACACGGATTCCGCACCGGCTTGGTGCGCGACGCCTCCCACCTCGAACAATTCGGCCTGCCCGAACGCATTGATTCGGTCACGCCCTTGCCCTCCCCCGAAATCATGGAGCGGCTCATCGACGGCCTGCGTTAGATTTTCTTTCAACCGCCCCTCAAGCCCCCATTGCAAGGAGAGAATACATGGCCAGCCAAGAAACCCAAGCCATGACCCAAGCCCTGGAAGAGGTCGAGGAGACCAAACTCCTGCCAGCCGTATTGGAGCCGCCCAAGGAATTCGACCAGCCCGAGATCAAGGTTGCCGAGGAAAAGGCCTTGGTAGTGGTGGAAAACGTGCTCAAAGACCCTGAGGACCGCTCCGCCGTGCGCGACGCCACGTCCCTGGGCGAACAAATTCAGGACCAGGCCAACAAGGACTTTGCCCTGCTGCGCACCTCCCTGGGCAAGGTCATGGACCGCATGAAAGAGACTGGCGACAGCAGCGCCATCCCCGCTGACCTTAAGAAACTGCGCGTCATCATGGACGATATCAATCCTTTCCCAGCCATCGAGCAGATGAAAAAGGCGCGCAACGCTGGATTCCTCAGCCGCATGTTCCGCCGCATTCCCGGCCTGGGCAAAATCTTAGCCGACATTGCCATGCGCTACGAGTCCGTGCAGACCCAAATCGACGCCATCATCCAGTCCCTGGAAGGTGGTTCAGATAAACTCCTGGAAAACGTGATTGAGATCGAGGAGCGCTACAAGAGCCTCAAGGCCCTGCAGCAGGATGTGAAGCTCTCGGCGTATCAGCTCCAGTACATGGTCAAGAAGCTGGAAGAGACACAGCCCACCCTTGAGGACGAAACCAAGAAGATGGCCGTGAACAAGGCCATCACCAAGATCATGCGCCGCTTGCAGAACCTCAAAGTCACGGAAAACGCCTTTGCCCAGTTCTTCGTGACCATGAACACCACCATGGACAACCACGAGAACCTGCGCGACTCCATCCGCTCCATGATCGACCTGGTCAGGCCCGTGCTGGAAAATGGCTTGGCCCTGAAAATCGCCCAACAGGACGAACGCCAGATCGCCGAGGCCTTGGAAGCCACCCAGGACTACCTGGGCTCGCTCATGGTCTCCGTTGCCGAGGAATCCATGGACAATGCGGCCAAGATCGCGGAAGTGACCAACAAGCCCCTGGCCAAGTTCCAAGACCTGGTCAAGGCCTACCAAATCCTGACCACGCGCATGGACGACGCAGCCAAGATCGAAGCCAAGATGGTGGAAGCTGCCAAGCAAAACATCGCTGAACTGGAAACCATGTCCGAGGAGCTGGAAAAGCGCGCCCATGCTCAAGAAGCGGGCCGCGAGGCTTCCCGCGCCGCAGAGAAGCTTACCGACAGATAGCTGGAAATATGATGTCGACTTTGGCCCGCCTCGGCTTTGCCGAGGCGGGCCGTTTTTTTTCGATCCTGACATTTCCGGCGTATTGTAAAGCATCCCGCTGGCCTGGCTTGTCTTGACAGGCTCAAGGGTCATGATATAACTAAAGATTTGATTATCGGTCAGCCCCTCCAGTCGCACCCGACCGGCCCCAGAAAACTCTCGCTCGCAAGGAGCTATTTAGAATGGAGAAGATTAAGGTAATCTCCCCCATCGTGGAGATCGACGGCGATGAAATGACCCGCATCATGTGGGCCATGCTCAAGGAAAAACTGCTCTTGCCTTACCTGGACATGCAGCTCGAATACTACGACCTGCATGTGAAGCACCGCGACGACACCGACGACCAGGTGACCATTGACGCGGCCGAGGCCATCAAGCGCCACAAGGTGGGCGTCAAGTGCGCCACCATCACGCCCAATGCGGACCGGGTCACGGAATATGACCTCAAGCAGCAGTGGAAAAGCCCCAACGCCACCATCCGCGCCATGCTCGACGGCACGGTGTTCCGCGCGCCCATCCTGGTCAACAACGTCAAGCCTGCGGTCACAAGCTGGAAAAAGCCCATCGTCATTGGCCGCCATGCCTACGGCGATGTGTACAAGAACCAGGAACACCGCGTGGACGGACCAGGCAAGGCTGAATTGGTGTTCACCCCCGAGGGCGGGGAACCCGTGCGCCTGACCATCCAAGATTTTGGCGGTCCCGGCATCATCCAGGGCATCCACAACACGGACGAATCCATCTACTCGTTTGCCCGCGCCTGCTTCACCTACTCCCTGGACCGCAAGATCGATTGCTGGTTCTCCACCAAGGACACCATCTCCAAGACCTACGACGCCCACTTCCGCGACGTGTTCCAGGAAGTGTTTGACAACGAGTTCAAGGACAAGTTCGAGGCGGCCGGGCTCCAATACTTCTTCACCCTGATCGACGACGCCGTGGCCCGGGTCATGAAGGATGAGGGCGGCTTTCTCTGGGCTTGCAAGAACTACGACGGCGACGTCATGTCCGACATGCTGGCCTCTGCGTTCGGCAGCCTGGCCATGATGACCTCGGTCCTGGTTTCCCCCCACGGTTACTTCGAGTACGAAGCAGCCCACGGCACGGTGCAGCGCCACTACTACAAGCACCAGGCCGGGGAAAAGACCTCCACCAACTCCATGGCGCTCATCTTTGCTTGGACCGGCGCGCTCACCAAACGCGCCGAGCTGGACAATACGCCCGAGGTGGCTGATTTCGCGGCCAAGCTTGAACAAAGCGCCCTGGAGACAATCGAAGCCGGCGTCATGACCGGCGACATGGCCCGCATTGCCGAGCCCAAGCCCAGCGGCCACGTGAACACCGAACAATTCCTGGACGCCATTGCCGAACGGCTCCAGTCAAAACTGTAGGGGGTAGCCCATGGCTCAGAGGGGAATCAGGGAATACCACGCCAAACAGCTCTTGGCTAAATTCCTGCCCGAATTCGCGCCCGCGCTCAACTACGAGGGCCTGGGCGTGCTGGTCGGGCCGGACACCAAAATGGACAAGCTCGCGGCCGAGCACCCCTGGCTCAAACGCCGCAAGCTCGTGGTCAAGCCGGATCAACTTTTTGGCCGCCGGAAAAAGCACGGTTTGCTGCTGCTCAACGCCGGCTTTGACGACGCCAAGAAGTGGATCAAGGAGCATATGAAAAAGACCACGACCGTGGGCGACGTCACGGGCAAGCTGACCCATTTCCTCATTGAGCCCATGGTCCAACACAAGCAAGAATATTACGTGGCCATCCGCTCCAACCGGGGCGGGGACACCGTGTTCTTTTCCCAGTCCGGCGGCGTGGACATCGAGGAGAACTGGGACAACGTGGCCGAACTGGAAGTGCCCATCCTTGAAGATGTTGACAAGCCCGGCCTGCACCGCTTGGTGCCCGAGGAATTGGGTCCCCAACGCGAGTTGGTCATCAACTTCATCAAGGGGCTCATTAAATTCTACCGCGAACTGCACTTCACTTACTTGGAGATCAACCCCTTCACGTTTATCGAGGACAAGGTCGTGCCTTTGGACCTGGTGGCCCGTCTCGACGACACCGCGGGCTTCGAGTGCATGGACAAGTGGGAAGGCGTTGAATTCCCCGCTCCCTTTGGCCGCACCAAATCCAAGGACGAGGCTTATGTGGCGGAGCTAGACTCCAAGTCAGGCGCTTCCCTCAAGCTGACCCTGCTCAATCCCGATGGCCGCATCTGGCTCATGGTGGCAGGCGGCGGCGCGTCGGTCATTTACACGGACACGGTGGTGGACCTGGGCGGCACCAAGGAGCTGGCCAACTACGGCGAATATTCGGGCGACCCCTCGGCCGACCTGACCCGGGAATACGCCACCACCATCCTCGACCTCATGACCCGGAAAAAGGCCGATGGCGGCAAGGCCCTGCTTATTGGCGGCGGCATTGCCAACTTCACGGATGTGGCCAAGACCTTCACCGGCATCATTGACGCGCTCAAAGAGTACAAAGAAAAACTCATTGAGCACCAGATCAAGATATTCGTGCGCAGGGGCGGTCCCAATTTTGAGCGCGGCCTGGAGCTCATGCGCAACTTGGGCGCGGAACTGGGCGTGCCCATCGAGGTCTTTGGCCCGGACGCGCACATGACCACCATCGTGCCCTTGGCCATGGAAGCCCTAGGACTCAAGGAGGCCCAAAGTGGAGCATAGACCTGAATACATCCTGTTCGATGAAAACACGCGGGCCATTATTTTCAACTATCAGCAGAACGCTATCCAGCGCATGCTGGACTTCGACTATGCCTGCAACCGCGAGCGTCCTTCCGTGGCCTGCATTGTCAATCCCAGCCGCGCCGGGCTGCACAAGGCTTTTTTCGGTCCCAGCGAGATCCTGATTCCCATGTACCGGTCCTTGGCCGAGGCCACGGAAAAGCACCCCAACTCCGACACCTTGGTCAACTTCGCGTCGTTCCGCTCGGCCTATCCCTCGTCCAAGGAAGCGCTGTCCCTGCCGTCCATCCGCTCCATCGCCATCATCGCCGAAGGCGTGCCCGAGGCGCGCGCCCGGGAACTGGCCGAGCGGGCCCAGGCCTACAACAAATGGATCATTGGTCCGGCAACCGTGGGCGGCATCGTGGCCGGCGCCTTCAAGATCGGCAACACTGCCGGAACCATCGACAACATCATCGCGAGCAAACTTTACCGCAAGGGGCATGTCGGGTTTGTATCGAAGTCCGGCGGCATGTCCAACGAGATGTACATGACCATCGCCAAGCACACGGACGGCCTGTACGAGGGTTACGCCGTGGGCGGTGACAAGTATCCGGGCTCCACCCTGGTGGCGCACTTGGAGCGCATGAACTCCAACCCGGACATCAAGATGCTGGTCTGTTTGGGCGAGGTCGGCGGCGAGGATGAATACGACATCATTGAGTCCATGCAGGCCGGGCGCATCAACAAGCCCCTCGTTATCTGGGTGACCGGCACATGCTCGAAGATGTTCCCGGCCGAGGTCCAATTCGGCCACGCCGGAGCGCGCGCCGACTCCACCCGCGAGACCGCCGACGCCAAGAACCAGGCCCTGCGCGAGGCCGGGGCCGTGGTGCCCGAGTCCTACGACAGCTTCGGCACGGTCATCGGCGAGACATTCGCCAAGCTCCAAGCCGAGGGCAAGGTCCCCGAGATCCAGGAACCGCCCGTGCCGCGTCCGCCCATGGACTATGCAGCTGCGCTCAAGACCGGGGTTATCCGCAAACCCGCCTCTTTTGTGTGCTCTGTGTCCGACGACCGGGGCGAAGAGGTCACGTATAACAAGACCCCCCTGTCTAAGCTGCTCAAGGACAACGTGGGGGTTGGCGGCGTGATATCCCGCCTTTGGTTCCAGCGCGAACTGCCCAGCTACGCCTACCGCTTCATCGAGCTGGTCCTGCAGGTGGTGGCGGACCACGGTCCTGCCGTGGCCGGCGCACACAACACCATCGTGACTTCGCGGGCGGGCAAGGACCTGATCTCCTCGCTTGTTTCCGGCATGCTGACCATTGGCCCCCGCTTTGGCGGCGCCTTGGACGGCGCGGCCCAGCACTTCACCTACGCCTATGACAACGAGTTGAAACCCCTGGACTTTGTCAAGGAGATGAAGGCCAAGGGCACCAACATCCAAGGCATTGGCCACCGCATCAAGTCCGTGCAGAACCCGGACATCCGCGTGACCCTGATCAAGGAATTCGCCAAGAAGCACTTCCCGTCCACACCGATCCTGGACTACGCCCTGGACGTGGAAGCCATCACCACGTCCAAGCGCAACAATCTGATCCTCAACGTGGACGGCTGCATCGCGGTCTGTTTCGTGGACATGATGCGCACCTGCGGCGCGTTCTCTCCCGAGGAATCCGACGAGTTCATCCAGATGGGTGCGCTCAACGGCTTGTTCGTCCTGGGCCGCTCCATCGGCCTCATGGCCCACTACCTCGACCAGAAACGTTTGCAACAGCCGCTGTACCGTCATCCCTGGGACGACATCGCCTTCCTGTAATCCGTACGCGGGAAAGGCCCGTTAGGGCCTTTCCCGCGTTTTTCCTTCCAAGCCGGACATGCTAGATCAAGGTCCATGACGAACGAGGACCATCCCAGAGATACTTTTCCGCGCGGCATGGCCCAACCCGAGTCAGGATTCCGCTTTTCCGTGGACGCCTTGCTCTTGGCTTGCTTTGCCTCCCGGTTTTCGAAAAGCCCAAAGCCCTTGTTTGTCCTGGATTTGGGAGCGGGATGTGGTGTGGTGGGTCTGGGTTGGCTTCTCAGGGAAAAAGGTTCTCATTCGCTGCTTGGTGTTGACATTGACCAGGAAATGACCGGCCTGGCCCAAATAAACGCGAAATCCCTTGGTTTGGAACAACAATGCCACTGGCTCACCCAGGATATCCGCCGGATTCGAGATGCCACATCCATTCATCCCGAATCCTTTTCCCTGGCCCTGGCCAATCCCCCGTACTGGCAGCCCGGCCATGGCCGCGAGCCCCAAGAAGCCGCCACACGCCAAGCCCGCTTTGAAACCTCTGCAAGCCTTGAGGATTTTCTCGCTGCGGCCTTTTATGCCCTGAACAACCGAGCGTCTCTGTGCTTGGTGTATGACGCGGAACGCATGGCCGACTTGACGGTGGCTCTACGTAACGAACGTTTGGAGCCCAAGCGCATGCGCCTGGTGCATAGCCGCAACAATCAAACCGCGACCCTGGTTTTGGTGGAAGCCATGAAAAATGGAAAACCAGGGTGCCGGATAGAACCGCCCCTGGCCCTCTATGAAGGGCTGGGCAAGAAGACCCGGCTCACTGCTCAAGCCTTGGATTTCTGCCCTTTTCTGGCCTGCAATCCCGGCCCTGGTGCTGCACTCTCACCGCCGGACTAGACGATGTTTGCTCCGGACTGACTCAGACTATGTTCGCCACGGGCCATCTCGACGATGTTCGCTCCGGACCATCT
>QZKZ01000048.1 GCA_004796465.1 Desulfovibrio sp. | reverse complement strand
GAGCGTGGCAATGGCGGTCTTGCCCCGGCCAGGGCCACCCACGAGCAGGCAGCGCCTGCGCAGGGGCAGGTTCAACAGGGGCAGCAGCACATAGCTGGAGTAGCTTTGGTCCGTGGGCAGCACAAGCGGAGTCTTGGAATCGCCAAAGGCCATGGCCTCGGGCGCTTCGTCCAGGAACTCGATGTCGTAGTAGGGATTGATCACCGCATGGTTCACGATCCAGTAGTAGGCTTGGCGCAGCTTTTCGTCGATAACGCCCAGGGCGCTGTCAGCTTCGGGAGCCTCGGCGGTTCCGGCGTCGCCTGCCGGGCCTTGGTACAGCTCGGCCACGTCAAAGCGGCGGGGGGCCTTTTTGTCGCCGGGCCGGGTCGGGGCCTCGGGCACTTGCTGGAAGCGTTTGATGTGTTTCATGGCGTAGTCCGGTGGCTGGCTATTGAGTAAGGTAAAGGACTCAACGGTGGAGGAAATGAGATGACGAGTCAACTTTCTTGGCGGCATTCATAGCATTGAAGGGGACGGCGTTGGCTGGCTACCCGCCAAAACTCTCGGTCTGGATGGCCTCGCCGGCCACGCCGAACCGGGCGAGCTGCTCCTTGATCGCGTCCTGCATGGCCGGAGGTCCGCAGATGTAAAACGCGGCAGTGTTGAGTTGCGCATGCACGGCAATGAGTTCACCGTCTATTCGTCCCGCGCGGTACATGATGCGGTCCGTGTCGGTTTGTTCCGGGGGTTCCTCCCGGGTGAGGGTGTGGATCACGCGCAAATCAAGTTCCTGGCTGATTTGCTCCAGTTCGTCGCGGGCAAAGGCGTCGGTCAGGGTCTTGTTGGACCAGAGCAGCAGCATGCGATTCGTGGCCTGACTCTGGCGAAAGGTGCGCAGCACGCTCAAAAAGGGGGTCACGCCCACGCCGCCCGCGATCATGACGATGTTGTCCTTGTCCTCGATATCACTGCAGAATTTTCCAAAAGGCCCGTCGCAGCGAATCTCGGTCCCGGGCTTCAGTTCGCGGATGGTGGAAGTGAAGTCGCCCGCGCTTTTGATGGTGAAGCGCAGGGAGTCGCAGCCTGTTTCGCAGGAAATGGTGAAGGGGTGGGGTTCGCCCCAGCCGTCATCGGTTTTCACGCGGATAATGGCGAACTGGCCGGGGTGGCGTTCCCTGACGCCGGTTGCGCCCTCGGGGCCGGCAATGACCAGGGAGGTCACGTCATGGGTCTCGGGAATGACCTCTTGGATGCGCCATACAGCGGAGTCTTTGGTGTCCATGGCTCTTTTCCGGCTTTTCGGTTGTCTCGGGAACACGGCTGATAACCGCCCCAAGGGAGTGTCCATAGCCCTTCCCATACCTTGCCCGGCCTGAAATGTCGCCCAAAAGTGTGGGGCTGGTCCGTCATATTTCTCGAAAGCAAGCCGAGGCGTGGTTGGTTTTGCCACGCCCGGGAGCGACGATCAACAGGGAGGTGAGCCATGAATCGCCGCCAGATGCTCAGAAATATAGGAATCGCCGTGGCTGCGTCCGCCTTTGTGAGTCCGGCCCAAGCCTTGGCCCTGCTCCGCTGCCAACCCACGAATTACGGCTACAACCAGTGCGAGGCGGGCATCGACACGGGCGTGCTGAACCAGACCGTGTCCGCCACGGGTTGGCAAGAATACGACCAGTGGTGCTGGGCTGCGTGCATTGAAATGGTCTTCCGTTACTACGGTTTTGAAGTCGACCAGCAGCGCATCGTGCGCGAGACCTGGGGCTCCATTGTGAACATGCCGGGATACCCCGAGCAGATCATGGCCAATCTCAACCGCACCTGGGTCGATGACCGGGGCAGGCACTTTCGTTCCCAGGGCGACCAGTACTCGGCCAACGCCTTGAGCGCGGCCGAGGACCTGGCCAACAACCGTCCGCTTATCGTGGGCACCATGGGCCACGCCATGCTGCTCACGGCCATGATGTACACCACTAACGACTACGGCCACAGCCAACTCGTTTCGGCAGTGGTGCGCGATCCCGCGCCGGGGCAGGGCCGCAGGCTCATGACCCCGCAAGAGCTGCACAACGTGTTCTTCATGGCCCGGATTTGGGTCAACGCGGCGTAGCACAAGCTGAAAACCAGGCCCGTACTTGGAGCAGCAACGGGCCTGGTGTTTCGTCGTATCAGAAATTAACTCCGCAACTGATCGGAAATGTCCTGGGCCACCTTGACCCCGGACAGGAGCATGCCGCCAAAGACAGGACCCATGCGGTAGGAACCGTAGGTTGCATTGGCGGCCATGCCCGCCACCCAGATGCCTGGGAACACTTCCCGGGTATGGGTCACGGTGTTGGCCTCGGCGATCTCGGCCCACATGGACTGTTCCCCCTCCAAGCCGCCCGAGGGAGTGTTCAACCGCACGTCGTTCTTGCGCAGCAAAGTCTTGAGCACTTCAGTGTCGTGGCCCGTGGCTTCGATCACGTGCTTGGCGTCGAGCACCAAGGGGTCCACGTGCAGCCCGGCCAATTCCACGGGGCTGGAGTTGATCACCAGGCCGGTGATCCGTTTTTCCCCGTTGATTTCCCTGATGCACACGTCTTCCACACTCATGCAGTTGAAAACGTGGACTCCGGCCAAGCACGCCTTGGACGCCAGGGTGGTGGTGCAGGTCACGGCGTCCACGGTGAAGTATCCCGGTTCGTACTCTTCCAAGTCCAGCCCGGCTTCTTCCAGGATGTGTTTGCCCGCTTCCTGGACCACAATATAGTTCCAGGTCATGCCGCCGCCCCACATGCCACCGCCAATGGACAGCTTGCGTTCGAAAAGCGCCACCTTGAAGCCTTGCTCAGCGAGTTTCCAGGACGCGGTCAGGCCCGAGGGGCCACCGCCCACGACCGCCACGTCCAAGTCCAGGCAGTCAGTGAATTTTTCAAAGTACTTGGCGGCAATCGCCCGGGTGATGATCCGTTCTTCCAACGCCACGTGATACGCTCCTTCACAGTCAAAGATTGCTTCCGCCGCCAAGGAGTAAAGCCACATGTCATGACAAAGGACCATGGCGGCGGACCACACCGGGAAGCTGGGGCAGGCGCGTGTTACCGGGAAAGGTGGAGGGTCGGGATGCGCGAGGGCCGCGCGAGGTGACGGTTTCCGAATTCCCTACGGCAGTGCGAGCTGCATCAGGTTCCATGGGTGTGATCTCAGTTCCGGCGAGCCGGAACACCCCAATCGGATGGATGGTGTATAGCAAGCCATGGGGCGCGGGGCAAGGCTGTGATGCCGGGGCTGTGGACACGGCGTCATAAAGCGCCACAGTGAAGACCCCTGACTTGCCGCACCGGGGAAAAGCCTGGTATATACTCCAGAGCCGGAAGGTGAAGACTACTTCAGGTTTGGTGGGGAAATGCCGAGAATCTTGCTGTATCTTTGTATATTGGTGGCGACCGCTCCAGTGGCCGGCTTTGCCGCTGTGCGGGCCCAGACCGAGGACGGGCGCACGGTCCTGCTTCATGATGACGGCACCTGGACCTTTGAAGTGCCCGAGGCCACGCCCCAGACCGGCGGGCATGGCCGGGACGCGGGCCAGGACGCCATGGTCAGCGGCCTCAATGCCCCCTACGAGTTCTGGTACGACCAAACCATTTGGTCATTGAAACCGGAAAACATCGACCCCCT
>QZKZ01000127.1 GCA_004796465.1 Desulfovibrio sp. | reverse complement strand
GGGGGCGGATGGACACCGCAATCGGACTTCACACTACAAAGGGGATATAACGCAATGAGGGCGATCATCCTTGCGGCCTTGGCCGCGGTCATCTGCATGGCTGTCCTTTCGGGCTGCAACGAATTGAAACGGGCCTGGAAATACACCACCGAGACCTACGTTGAATATCTGGAACCTGTTCCCACCGTTGACCTAGACACCGACTCCCTTGGCAACGAGGAAGAACGCAGGCTTTCGCGGCTGTTGCTTCCCGTGGACAGGCCCGTGCAAGAAATGATGCAGTATTTGGACGGCACGGACACCTTGCCGGAAAGCGAGTGGATCGGCACTTTGTTTGAACGTTTCCCCTGGATCAGCGGCGTGATGCTCGTTGACAAGTTCGGCAATGCCCAGTTCCGCCATCCCTCCACCAGCCTCAAACCCGTGGACTTGGACGCGGTCCTGGCCTTGGGCGTTCCCGAACTTGCCGAGGGCGAGGAACCGCAGATGATTGTGGGCCCGGACGGTGAGCCCATGGAACGCCAACCCTGGGACGACCACCGGATGCGGGCCATGGTCCAGGGCTCTGACCTGGGGCCTGAAGTGTATGTGGCCTATCCCTTTTTCCAGCACTTTCTGTTCGAAGGCCTGACCGTGGTTCACTTTGATCCCCGCAGGCTGCTGGATTATTGCCCCGAGCCCGACGATTTAATCATCCTGGCTCAGGGCGAGGTCGTGTCCGCGGGTTCCCACGAGGCCGCGGCAACGGGCTTGGCCGCCATGGACTGGGAGAGTGTGACCGTGGACCAAACCGATGGCTGGTACTCTGACGGGGCCACGGAATATTACTGGATCGCCCGCACTCTGGGCAGCTTCCATTTGGTGTACGCGGCTCCTGCCGAGGAATTGGAAGAGCCGGAAATGGAAGAGGTGTCCCAGCAGTAGGGCTGGTTTCTTGGTTGTGAGCTTTGCAAGGAGGAGACGAGCCAATGCCCATGGGTCAGATTACCGTCACTGAGCATCTTCTGTATCACCAGACCAGGTCCCATGAAGCCACGGGCCGATTCACCCACCTTCTCAGCGACTTGATCCTCGGGGCCAAGATCGTGGCCCGGGAGGTGAACAAGGCCGGGCTTGTGGATATCCTGGGCTTTACTTGCTCCAATGAGAGCAAGGATGAGATGCTCAAGAAACTCGACGTGTTCGCCAATGACGTGTTCGTGCACCGCTTGGAGCGCTCGGGGGTGATCTGCGCCGTGGCCTCCGAGGAGATGCCGGATATGGTTGTGGTCACGGACGAGTTCCAGCGCGGCGACTACGTGGTCATGATCGATCCCTTGGACGGCTTTTCCAACATTGACGCCAACGTGTCCATTGGTTCGATATTTTCCATCTACCGCCGCAAGAGCGCCTCGCACAAGGACGCGGAGCTGGGCGACGCCCTGCAAAAGGGCGTTGATCAAGTGGCTGCGGGATACGTGATCTACGGCTCGTCCACCATGCTCGTGTACACCACGGGCCAAGGCGTGCACGGCTTCACCATGGATCCCAGCGTGGGCGAGTTCCTGCTCTCCCACCCCGACATCCGCATCCCGCAAAAGGGCAAGATCTACTCGGTCAACGAAGGCAATTGGAACTATTGGGACGCGCCCACCCGCCAGGTGGTCGAGTACTTCAAGTCCATGGACAACCATTTGGGCAAGCCCTTCAGTTCGCGGTACATCGGCTCCTTGGTGGCGGATTTCCACCGCAATCTGCTCTTTGGCGGTATCTTCATGTACCCCATGGATTACAAGAATCCCAAAAAGCCCAAGGGCAAGCTGCGTCTGCTGTACGAGGCCCATCCCCTGGCCATGGTCGTGGAGCAGGCCGGAGGCTTGGCCACGGACGGCCGCAAGCGCATCCTGGACCTCCAGGCCGAGGACCTGCACCAGCGCGTGCCCCTGTTCATCGGTTCCGAGTATGACGTGCGCAAGGTTTCCGAGTTGTACCGCCAATTCGACTAGTTGTATCGAACAAGAAACGGTATTTCATGGGCGCGGCTGGCTGTTCAGCCGCGCTCTTGTTTTGGGGCCACAACTGATTTTGGGTTCCAAGAATCGTGGTTTTTCCGTAGAGAAAAAAAATGCTCTGTTTGGGGATAGAAAGCTCCTGCGACGAGACAGGGTTGGCCCTGGTCGAGGACGGCAGGCTTTTGGCCGAGGTCATGGCCGTGCAAGACGATTTGCACGCAGTGTTCGGGGGAGTGGTGCCCGAGATTGCTTCCCGCGAGCACTACCGGGTTCTGGGCCCCTTGTTCGAGCACCTGCTGGAAACGTCGGGCCGCAAGATTGAGGACATCGACGTGGTGGCCGTGGCGCGCGGCCCCGGGCTCTTGGGTAGTTTGCTCACGGGCCTGGCGTTCGCCAAGGGTTTGGTCTTGGGCGCAGGAGCTGACCTTGTTGGCGTGGACCATCTCCACGCCCACCTCTTGGCGCCGGGGCTTGAGCAAGGGCTGGTATTTCCGAGCCTGGGCGTCTTGGTCTCTGGCGGACACACCAACCTCTACCTCATCCATTCCCCCACTTCCTTTGAGCGTTTGGGCCGCACCCTTGACGACGCAGCCGGCGAGGCCTTCGATAAAGTGGCTAAAATGCTCAATTTGCCCTATCCCGGCGGCAAACATATCGATGCACTGGCCCGGGAAGCCGAGCCCGATACCAATTTGTTTCCGCGCCCCTACCTGGACAACAGCAACCTGGACTTCAGCTTCAGCGGCCTCAAAACAGCCGTGTCCCAATACCTTGACAGCCATCCCCGTTTGCGGCTCGCGGCCATGCCCGAGGACAGTGATCTCGGCACAGTGGCGCATCCCGATCTTCCTGGTGTGTGCGCCTCGTTGAACCACGCTGTTGCCGACACCTTGCGCGTCAAGGTGGAGCGGGCGCTCAAACATGCTGCAAGGCAAGGCGTCCGTGTGCAGGGGCTGATTCTGGCCGGGGGTGTGGCCGCCAACACCATGATCCGGCAATACATGGCCCGGACAGCGGAAAAACACGGCCTCAAGTTCCAAGCACCTGGCCCGAAGCTGTGCACGGATAACGGGGCCATGGTGGCGTATGCAGGATACCTCTTTGCCCAAGCCGGGTTGGTTCATGATTTGCGCCTTGAGGCCATACCCAGGGGAAAACCCGTGCCATGGGATTTTGTTGCCCGGAAGTAGTGGGCTCCCCGCCGGGGGAGAGGAAGACTTTCGTCTTGACAGCGTTGACCGGCAACCATATCACTAGTATGGTTTACGTTCCGAGACACAATGGCGCCAGGAAGGGTCCGGTAGGCTGGACATCGCATTCGGCTTCCCGTCCCTGGTCCGCGACAATACCCAAAGGAGACATCTATGGCCGTTCAACTTACGGACAGCACTTTTGAAGATGAGGTCTTGAAGTCCGACATCCCGGTGTTGGTGGATTTCTGGGCGCCCTGGTGTGGCCCTTGCCGGGCCATGGGACCGGTCATCGACGAACTGAGCGAGGAATATGAAGGCCAGGTCAAGATCAGCAAGATGAATGTGGACGAGAATCCGGCCACTCCCAGTAAATACGGCATCCGCGCCATACCCACGCTGATTCTGTTCAACGGCGGCGAAGTGGCCGAACAGATCACGGGCGCGGTCTCCAAGTCCAGCATCAAGGAAATGATCACTTCCAAGTTGTCCTGATCATGAAGCACTACGAATCCGTCATTATAGGAGGCGGCCCGTCGGGAATGACGGCCGCCCTCTATCTTTTACGCGGCCGAGTCAATGTGGCCTGGGTGGAGCGGCTCGCTCCGGGCGGGCAAATATTGCTCACCGAACGGGTGGACAACTACCCTGGATTTCCCAAGGGCATCCTGGGCTACGAGTTGGCCGATACCTTTGCGGCGCACCTCGCCGAGTTCGACGTGGACAAGTACACGGACTCGGTGGGCGAGGTTGAGTACAAGCAAGGCGCCATACGCGTACAAGTGGGCGAAGAGGATATCCAAGCCAAATCCCTGATCATCTCCACGGGCGCCAAGTTCCGCAAGTT
>QZKZ01000432.1 GCA_004796465.1 Desulfovibrio sp. | reverse complement strand
TGTCCGGGAAATCCACGCGCCGCTGCTCTGGAAACAAGCACTTGTGCGTGGAGCCAAAGGCAGTGATGGAAAAGTAGTCGCCGGGCCTGAGCGCGTCCAGGATGGAGAGCAGGGCTTCGCGGGCCTGGGCCATGGAATCGCCGCCCATGGAGCCCGAGCAATCCACCACGATCTTGAGGTTCAGGGGGTCCGGATCAAGGTCCCCGGCCAAACGGGGCAGGAACGCGGCCATGGCCACGCTCCCCTGGCCGTCCATGCGCGGGTCCTGGACGAGCAATCCCGTGCCTTGGGGCACTTCTTGCGGGGTGAGCAGGAGCACGAAGTCCCGGTCCATGGCTGCGGTCTCCTTGGCCAAGCGAATGCGCTGCGCTTCACCGTCTCGGGCCACGGATATCTCGTGACTGGGGCTGTGCAGTTGGGCCTGGGCCAAGCTGCCGGATACCCGCAGATCCAGGGAAAAGCTCTTGCCGGAGTCGAGCACGGTCTCGGGTGCTTGGTGTGGGTCGAGCCCAGCCGCAACAGGGTCGCCGTAACGCGGGGCCAGGGTGGTGGGCAAATGGAAGCGCAAGTTGTCCCCTGAAAAGCGGTGCACCTGGGCAAAGCGCAGACGGATGGCGCAGGTCTCGCCCGGCTTGAGGTTGCCCACATTCATGGAATACAGGCCCGGTTCTCCCTCTTGCAGCATGATGGCGGCGTCGCCGTCCGTGATGGCGTCCTCGTACTTTTCCTCGGCCTCTGTCTTTTCCACGGCATGGGCCTCCAGCTCGCGGCCGTCCAGGGTCACTGTCAGGCCGAGCAGCGTGGCCGCCATGGGCAGGGGAAAGGTGTACACAGCCTCGATGGGCTGGTTTTCCCTGTTCACGTAGGTTTGTTCCAAGATGACGTGGGCTGCCAGGTCGCGCAGGTCGGCGGCCACATGGGTCGATTCCAGGACCACGGCTTCGGGGTTGCCGTCCGTGGCGCAAAGCATGGGTGCGGTAGGTACGGGTCTCATGTTGCCTCCCTTGGGGAAATGTCCTGAAAAAGCTGCACAACCCGGTGCGCCAGATCGCGGACCTGCTCGGGGTCCAGGCCCGAGGTCTCGGGGTCGATGGTCAGCTCCACGCCCGGGGCCAGGTAGATGCGGCTGTGCACGCTCACCTCGCCGGGCTGCCTGGGCCGGAGCGGCGGGACATGGTCCGGGCCGCTTCCAGGCGCAAGCAACTCGCGGATGCGCTCCAGGGACAGGCCGGCGTCCTTCCACTTCTTGATGGCCAGGAGCTGTTCCACATGGCCGGCGGAATACTTGGCCCCGCGTTTTTCGCCCTCGGGCCGGTCCACCAGGCCGATCTGGATGTAGTAGCGCACGGTGCGCTTGCTCGTGTTGGTCAGCGAGCAGAGCTCTTCCAGGGTCAGTGTATGGATGTCTTGCATGGCGTCTTCCTCGGTATCGGCTTCTTATTTTTTCTGACACCAATAATAGACACTAGAACTGTTTAAGTCAAGGGGGGAAACAAAAAAAGGCGGGTCCCTGAGGACCCGCCTGGAAACTGCTGGAATGCTTTGGATGAAAGGCTATTCGTCGTTTTCCTCTTCCTCGGGCGCGGCGCAGGAGGCCATGGCCGCCAAGTGGGCGTATTCGGCGTCCACGCGCTTTTGGATGTATTCCACGTCGGTTTCGCTCAGGTGGCGGAACCGGCGCTGGATCTTGAGGTAGTCGACCACAGGCTTGGGATTCTTGTTCTCCTTGAGGATGTACTTGCCGCCGATGACCTCGTAGAGCGGGAACACATTGGTCTTCACGGCCAGTTTGGAGAGCTCGATGCCCTTTTCGGACTTGATGCCCCAGCCCGTGGGACAGACCGCGTAGATATGGATGTAGGCCGGGCCGTCAATGGCGATGGCCTTGCGCACCTTGTTCATGAGGTCGAGGTAGTTGCCGGGCGAGGCCGTGGCCACGTAGGGAATGTTGTGCGCGGCCGCGATGGCGGGCACGTTCTTTTTCCAGGTGGATTGGCCAATGGAGTTGGAGCCCGGAGGCGAGGTCGTGGTCATGGCGCCGTAAGGAGTGGACGAAGAGCGTTGGATGCCAGTGTTCATGTAGGCTTCGTTGTCCAGGCACACATAGGTGAAATCATGGCCGCGCTCCAAGGCCCCGGACAGGGCCTGCAGGCCGATGTCAGCCGTGGCGCCGTCGCCGCCGAAAGCCAGGACCTTGGGCCGCTCGCCCTTGAGCTTGCCGTGCTTTTCGCGGATCTTGAGGGCCGCTTCAATGCCCGAGGCCACAGCCGAGGTGTTTTCAAAGGCCACGTGCATCCAGGGCACGTTCCACGCGGTTTGCGGAAAAGGCGAGGTCACGATTTCCATGCAACCCGTGGCGTTGGCAACGATCACGTTGCGGCCCACGGCCTTCATGACCATGCCCATGGCCAGGATTTCCACGCAGCCCTGGCAGGCGCGGTGGCCCGAGCTGATGCCCTTTTCCGTGGGGATGGTCTTGGCCGTTATCTTTTCGTATTTGCTCAGATCGACTTCATTAAGCATTGCTCATCACTCCCCACACCGTGTAGGCGTCCTTGAAGCCGCCGGACTGCGCGGTTTCGTAGATTTCCTTGAACTCGTCCACGGACACGTCGCGGCCGCCCAGGCCGGCGACAACGTTGACGATCTCGGGCGCATCGGCTTGGCCGTGGAACAGGGAGGCCAGCTCCGAGGCCACGGGGCCGCGCACGCCGCCCGGGGACAGGGCCCGGTCCAGGACAATGAGCTTGTCCGCGCCCTTGACCGCGGCCAGGAACTCTTCCTGCGGGAAGGGCCGCCACAAGCGGATGCGGACTTGGCCCACGTCCTTGCCATCGGCGTTCATCTCGTCCACCGAGGTCATCACGGTCTCGCCCAGGGAGCCCATGGTCACGAACAGGGTCTTGGCGCCCTCCTTGCCGTTGGTCTCCACCAGGTTGTACTGGCGGCCAAACTTGGCGGCAAAGCCGTCGAGCACTTCCTTGACCACGGGTTTGGAGTTGATGAGCGCCTGCTCGCATTGGACCTTGGCTTCCATGTACACCTCGGGCACGCCCACTGGGCCCATGGTCACGGGCTCGGCTGGATCCAGGATCATCTTGGCCGTGAACCCGGGCAGGAAGTCGTCGATATCGGACTGGTCCGGGAACTCCACGGGCTCGATCATGTGGCTGAGCATGAAGCCGTCCATGTTCACGCCCATGGGCAGGAGCACGCGGTGGTCCTCGGCGATCTTGAAGGCGCAGACGCTGATGTCGAAGGCCTCTTGGCCGTTCTCCACGAAGATCTGCACCCAGCCCACGTCGCGGATGGACATGATGTCGGAGTGGTCGTTCCAGATGGAGATGGGACCGGACAGGGACCGGTTGGCGATGGTCATGACAATGGGCAGCCGCATGGCCGAGGCAATGGGCAGCATCTCGTTCATGAGCGCCAGACCTTGCGACGAGGTCGCGGTGTAGGTGCGCGCGCCGGTCGCGGCGGAGCCCATGGCCGCGCTCATGGCCGAGTGTTCGGATTCAACGGGGATGAAGGCCGCGTCCAGCTCGCCGTTGGCGACGAAGTGGGAGAGCTCTTCCACTATGTGGGTCTGGGGCGTGATGGGGTAGGCGGACACCACCTCGGCCTTGGACATTTTGACCGCGTCGGCCACGGCCAGGGAAACTTCCAAACCAACTCGCTTGGCCATTATTTCTCCTCCCTGCCCATGGTGATGGCGTCCTTGGGGCATTCGTTGGCGCAAATGCCGCAGCCCTTGCAGTAGTCATAGTCCGGGCGGAAAAAGCCGTCATCGTGCTCGGAAATGCAGAATTCCGGGCACAGGATGAGGCAGATGCCGCATTGGATACATTTTTCCTCGTCCAGTGACGGGGCCATGGAGCGCCAGTCACCGGTTTTGAGCTTGGCCGCGCTGCCGGGTTCGCAGATGGCCGTGCCCAGGGCCAGGTCCTGCCAGGCCATGAGTGCTTTTGCAGACATTGGGTTCCTCCTTGCCGGGTGAATGCGAAAAAGGAGCCAGGGGCCGCGTGGAGCCGCCCCGGGTCGCTCCCCCTTGCGTCATGTGAGGTGAAAACCTTGTGACGATGGATGATACGTGGCATTATTCCGCCGAAATTGCAACTGTGTCCGTAATCTCACAAGCCCTGGAGGCTCACGCCATGCTGATCTCGGAAAAGGAAGCCAGATTTAAATATTGTCCCTTGCTCACCACCCATGACGACAAACTGAAGTTTTGCCTGGGCGCGGGCTGCATGATGTGGCGCTGGAAAAATCCAGAGCGGCGCGAGGAGGCGGACAGCGGGTATTGCGGGCAGTCCGGGCGGCCTGCCGGGGCGTTGTAGGGGGGGCTTCCCCCCGCCGAGCCCTTTTCCCGCCAAGTTCGGCGGGACGCTCCTCGGCCCGGCTTACTCGCGGGCATGTTCGCGGGCAATAAGGGTCCTCACCCGTGAACCAGACACCCAAAAAAAGACCAGACACAGGCTGGCCGCTATGAAGCCCAGGGGAGTGAACCGGAAGTCCAGCCCATGGACCTGGGTACAGTTGGTGATGGTGAACATGGTCATGCCGGACAGGCACCACAGGGCCACGGCTCCGTATACGTGCATGAGCAGGGAAAACAGCGCTCCCCAGGAGTAGTGGCCATTCAGGACAAGAAAGGACAGGAGCGAGTGGGCGATGAGCATAATGAAGATGAGAACGATACATGTGGCGTCATTAAATCCAAATCCATTGCCATTGAAGGCGTCCCATGCCATGAACAGCACTTGCAGAAAAAAGAACATCACGGCGTATATCATCAGCTCGGCATAGGCATTCTCGCTATATTCTTTTATTACCTTCTTGTTGTGAGCGCTGAAGCTTCTCAGATACATTCCCACTCTGAGTTTGATATTTCTTTCCGTATGTACGGCATCTCCTTTCACAGGGACAAGACTGCCGTAGGTGTTCATGCAATAGGCACACCAGCGAAAAACAAGAGCCATCACTACAACCTCTATGGATCTATGGAGCAATACGATAAACATAAGCAAAAAGTATGGGAGGGAGAAATAAAAGTAATTGACTAACTCGACAGTTTCGCCCCATTTCCAAATACCTATTGATAAACTTGAGTACTGGGAAAAGAAGTAAGCCAGCAGAGTAGAAAAAGACGCTGCAAGCAAGCAGCAAGCAATAAAAAGAACCATGTTTGTTCTTTTATAGGCAACAACCACAAAAATAAAGAATATCGCCAAAAGAGCGTCAAACACAAATGGTTCATAGGCATTCTGAACAGAGAGGCCAAACGCAAGGGACAATACTCCCCGCAGCAACCAAGCCACGCCCACGTCAACCGCCACGGGCAACGCTAAACAGAGTATATTCCACCAAACAGCCCGGCTCGCCACGCCACCCTCTTGGCTGCCCATGGCTTAGGTGCTCTCTTCCCTTCTCTTGTGCTTCTCTGCCGCCTTCCTCTGGAACTGCCGGATGGAGAAGGGCATCAGAACTATAAGAGCAGCATAGAGAACAAGCATCAGCACCAGGGAGACTTCCCGGCAATCGCCGCGCTGGCTGCAGCCCACCTGGCCAAAGGCCAGAGACCACCCAAAAAAGCTCACCACGAGTATCAGAAGGACAAGAACATATCGCATCATACCACCTCAAACAGCCAAGACAGCAGCCCCAGGCTGTCGTTAAGCAGAACAAACCGCACCCAAAAACACAGGCCGACCAAGGCCCCTGCCCATACCGTCACCCGGCAAAGCTTGTACAGGAGACCGGAGACCACAATAAACACCACCCCAGTAACGAAAAACACCACCGCCTGAGCGTAAGTACACCCCTTGGACAGGATATACGCGCTCCACATGCAGCTGGTCACCACGGCGAATACGCTCAACCAGACATAGGTCATGACCTCTTCTCCTGGCTCGGCATTATGCCGGTTGCGATAAGGCATATACAAAGTACCAGATGCTCAAGGCGGTATACACGAGCAGCCCCACAGCGCCCGCCATATGCCGGTTCCATCTCACCATGGCGTACACCAAGGAGGTCAGGTTGACAATCAGAAGCC
>QZKZ01000147.1 GCA_004796465.1 Desulfovibrio sp. | reverse complement strand
GGAATTGGTAGACGCAAGGGACTTAAAATCCCTCGGCCGACAGGCTGTACGGGTTCAAATCCCGTCCCGGGTACCACAAGGCCCTTCAGCACCTTTAAGAAATGTAAACAAAGGTAATGATGGGAAACAAAAACATCTTTCGTCAGCTATCGACAATCGCCATTCTGTTGGAATCCCAAATTTTCACAGGACTTCTGGAAGAATCGATCCTTCTGTGATACCATTGACCTCATTTTCCTTGTCGCGATAAAATATCATTGAAACGGTCGTGAACCGGATTCAGCATGGCCCGTTCCGGCATTTAAGGACCATGCCGCAACCACTCAACTCTTTCACCCACCCCTGGTCACCATCACTCCAGCCTCTTCCCTGAGAACAGGAGATCAACCCCATGCACAACAACCAAGTTCGAATGATATCCCCTATCACCTCGGCCATTCCTCCACATTCACGCATTCCTCAAACCTCGATCCACGCCCACCCATACATTCCATATAGAGTTGTTATAACGGCAGTCTGCTTGCTGGCAGCTTGGCTCGTCCTGCATCCCGCATCCGGAGTGGCCGCTACCGACCAGCCCCAGTATTCCATCACAACGGAACATACCGAGGAGGCCTCTCCCCTGGGTGGTTGCACCCTGGACATGGACAAGCCGGTTTTCTCTCACTCCAGCGCCGAGGTGGCGGCGGCCATGAACGGTGCAGTGGACACCTTGTACTACTACATGGAGATCAAGAGCTGCCAGGGTTATGTGGACGATACGAGCTGCATGTCTTGCCGGAGCCTGACAGAGGTGTGGTACACGGCCACCCCTGTTTCGGCTGAGCTTCTCAGTCTGGATTTCTGGTTCGACGTCTACTCGGGTGGAGCCCATCCTGTGGCTACCCGGCGTGCCCTGAATTTCAACACGGAAACAGGGCAGGTTCTCCAACTCGTTGATCTACTGGAGCCAGGCTGGGAAAGCGCCCTTTCTCCGCTTATTGAAAGCCGTTTGCAAGAGGGATACGGGCAGGTCAATTTTCGAGAAGTCACTCCGTCGCAGTTCTTGCTGACGCCAGATGGACTGGTGGTGTTTTTCAACCCATACGAGATCGCTTCTTACGCCCAAGGATTGCCCGAGGCGCTTCTTACTTGGGAAGAGCTAGCCCCGTACATCCGTCCCGAGGGCCCGCTGGGTTTCATGCAATAGGATAGCGTGATTCGAAGCATTCTCAGTGCGCCACTGGGAATGCCGGGACTACAGCAGAGACGGGAACATGGTTCGCGCGCCACCGGCGAATGGAACACGACGCTTCTAAACGCGTTCCTGGGCCGCTGCCGGGAAACGCGCCATATCCGAGTCAGGGTATTTTTCCGCCCTGTGCGTCAGGAAAGTTGTGCAAATTACGCGCAACAAGGAAGTGAAATTTTTGATCTTCCCGTGCTTGAGCACGGCTTCCTGGTGCAGTATGGAGATGATCCTGCCCAGAGAAGTGTTCTCCTCTTCGGCAAGTTCGGCCAGAATGGACCAGAACCTGCGTTCAAGGCGGATGCTGGTCACGGCTCCGTTGATGCGTACGGATTTCGTCAGGTAATCATATTCTTCCGGCGGGATGGACGAGTAGAGATCGCACATGGCTCTGCCTCCTTGCTGATCCGAAATTGCATGGCAGGTATATCCCATGCCGAGCCAATACACCACCCCGCCGGAATCTGGACAAAGAAATCACAACAATCAGCCCTGCAACACCTCGTTGAATTGTTTGAGCCAAGCCGGGTGAGCGGGCCAGGCCGGGGCAGTGACCAATTTACCGTCGGTGAATGCGCCGTCAATGGGGATGTCGGCATATTCCGCTCCGGCCATGGTCACTTCAGGTTTGCACGCGGGATAGGTGGACACCTTGCGGCCCTTGATAACACCGGCAGCGGCCAGGATCTGAGGCCCGTGGCATATGGCGGCAATGGGCTTGTCCGCGTTGACGAAGTCCTGCACGAGCTTGAGTACGTCCTCGTTCATGCGCAGGTACTCAGGAGCCCTTCCGCCGGGAATGAGCAAGGCGTCGTAATCCGAGGCCTTGGCCGAGGAAAAAGTGGCGTTCAGAGTAAAATTGTGCCCGGGTTTTTCCGAGTAGGTTTGATGGCCTTCAAAGTCGTGGACACATGTGGCCACTTGGTCGCCCATATTTTTATCCGGGCATACCGCGTCAACCTCGTGGCCCATGGCCTGGAGCGCTTGAAATGGCACCATGAGCTCATAATCCTCGGAAAAGTCGCCACACAGGATAAGTATCTTGGACATTGGAAGTACCTCCTTGGTTTTTCCCCATAAGGAAAGGGGGGAAGATGGTTACCACAAGACATATCCCAGGGGAGTTTATGGCTGGTAACACAGAACTACTACATGGAAGAGCAGGGAAAGGGCGAAACGCGACCGGGCTGTCCATATGAAGAATAAGCCAAGAACGAGAAATCTGGTTGACGCTGTTTCCAGGGTATGCGTAGTGTGTCGCCAAATAACGCTAAAGGGGGCGAATCATGATGAATTGGGTGTATGTAGGTCTTGTTGGCTTGGCAGCGGGGTTCTTGGCCGGACTGATCATGAAAGGCCGGGGCTTTGGCTTTATCGGCAATTTGGTCGTGGGTATTGTGGGCGCGATTCTCGGCGGCTGGCTCTTTGGTGTGCTGGGCTTGTCAAAGTGGTTGCCCGAGGGTTTGGTCGGCTCGCTGGTTACCGCCGTTGCCGGTGCTGTTGTGTTGTTGTTCCTGATTGGGCTGGTTTTCAAGAAAAAATAACCCTCCGAGCATCAGGAACCTGGAACTCTTGGACGGACGAGCCCGGGAGCCCTGGATATTTGAGTCTTCGTAGGCCCGTGTTACTACCGGTTAGCCCAGGCAGTGGCGCGGGCTATTCTTCTGTAAGAACCATGGCGAGCACGGCAATAAGTTCAACATGCTCAATTGGCTTGGACAAGTAGGCGTTCATGCCCATATCCAGGAAGCGTTGCTTGTCCTCGGGCATGGCATAGGCTGTGAGCGCCACAATGGGGATATCCGCTGGAAAGGAAGAAGAGGAGGTGCGGATTTCCCGGGTTGTAGCAATACCGTCCATGACCGGCATCTGGATGTCCATCAATATACAGTCAACATGCTCCGCAGCCGAGAGCTGCAGGGCTTCCTCGCCATTGCCGGCTTCCAGGGGAATCTGACCCAGTTTCTTGAGCAGATGGGTAGTGGCCATGCGGTTGATGGGGTCGTCTTCGACAACGAGGATGCGTTTGCCAGGGGGCAGAGGGGGCATTTCCGCATGGCTCGGCGCGATTTCAAGCGCGGGTTTGATCTGCACAGTGAAATACACGCTGGTTCCCTTGCCCTCTTCGCTGAAAAAAGCGATTTCCCCGCCCAAGACCTCCACAAGTCGTTTAACGATACGTAGGCCCAGCCCTACACCAGCATAGGTCTTGGTCAGGGACAAGTCGCCTTGGACAAAGGCGTCGAAAATGTTCTCCACCTTGTCGTCCGGAACGCCAATTCCCGTGTCGCTGACCACAAATAATAGCAGGCGCTGGTCATGCTTCAACACATGGGGGAGCAGCCACACTTCAACTGAAACATGTCCCTGGCTGGTGAATTTGATGGAGTTGCCCACCAAGTTGAAAAGAATCTGCCTGATGCGGCCCGGGTCGCCCAACACATTGCCGGCCAGGGACGAATCCAGGTCTTGCACAAGGGAGAGCCCCTTTTCCGTGGCTTGGGGGGAAAAGGTGCCCAATACTTCGTCAATTAGCTCGGATACGGAAAAAGGCTCCTGGGTCAAGGTCACACCGCCCATTTCGATCTGGGACAGGTTGAGAAGGTCGTTGAGGATGGTCAGTAGGGATTTGGTTGTACTCAGCGCCAAGCCCACATATTCGGACTGTTCTTCGGACAAGGAACTGTCGCGCAAGAGCTGAAGCATGCCCATGGTACCGTTGAGGGGGGTGCGCAGCTCATGGCTCATGTTGGCCAGGAACTCGCTTTTTGAGGTGTTGGCGGCCTCGGCAGCTTCCTTGGCTGCAAGCAATTCAGCCTCGCCCCGTTTACGTTCGGTGATGTCCAGGGCCGTGAAGGTGACGCCATGGGTCCAATCCTCCACATCCAGCGGGGTAGAGCTGAGCAAGACATCAAGAACGCGCCCATCCCTGGCCACCCACTGGGTTTCCACGGTTCCGGAGCCATGCTCGGAAATTTGAGCGTATTTCTTCTCGCCCACGGCCTCGTACTCCTCCTGGGAAGGGTAGAGAATGCGGGCGTCTTGGCCAATAAGTTCCTTGGGAGAATACCCGGTCATTTCACACAACAGGTCATTGGCCTGGGATATCCTTCGGTTGACCACCATGCCGATGCCGCTGGGTGCGGCAAGGAAAATGGAACGCAATGTGGATTCGCTTTCCTTGAGTTCGGTTTCGGCCTTGATCCTGCGTTTGACTTGGCGTACGAGGCTTCGGTTCCATCCAAAAACGAGCAGGATAAGCACCAAGCTGACGCCGGTTACCGGAGCGATAATCTTCAAGCTGTCCAGCCAACTCCTCTCCTCGACGAAAGTGTCATGAATCCATCGCTGGGTAATGGCGTTACGTTCTTCTCTGGTAATACTTTCAAGCCCTTTTTGCAGGATGTCTCGTAGAATTGGCCAGTCCGAGCGGACAGCCATGCGCAAGTAATTGGTCTCCCAAGGTGTAGGCGCGACAACACGTAGGTTGGTCAATCCCTGAACCCGGGCCAAGTGGCTGAAAACAGCGAGATTAACGATACAGGCGTCAGCTTCGTCAAAGGCCACGGCGGCAAGCACCCCGGGTACGTCGGGTTTGAACACGTAATCCAAGTTCAGTGTGGGATAGTCGTTTTCCAGCTTACTATAGGTGGCCAGCGTCTGCACAACCGCGAACCGTCGACCGTGGAGATCTTCGACTCGGCTGATGAAAGCCGCATCCTCCTTGGCCACGATAACCAAAGGGAAATTAAGATAAGGCTCTGTAAAAAGGAGGTATTCCGAACGCTCGGGAGTTTGGGCGATGCAAGCAAAGACATCGAGTCTCTTCTCCTGTCCCCTTTCCAAGGCTTCGGAAAAGGGAATGCCCAGTATGGGTTGGAGTTCAATACCAAGCTTTTGTTCTAAAAGGACGAGATATTCCGATGAAATACCTTTAAACGCCAAGCCAGGGCCATCTTCCTCAACGTATTGAAAAGGAGGAAAGGAGGTGCCAACGCCAACCCGCAACACAGGATGCTCATCCAGCCAGGCACGTTCCTCTTCTGTCAGTTCGATTCCTGTCTCCGAGTTGTCCTGCGCGAAAGCTTGCGTTGCGATGCATACCCCACAAAAGACCGCAACCACCCCTCCAAGAAACAGCAGATTGAACCTTTGAGGCCAAAGCCTGCGTATAGCGCGGAAAAACGGGGTTCGAGGGGACATGGGTATATGATTACCAAAGAGTGAAGATATTGAAAACTGAGAATTCAAAACAACTTCCAGAAAATATCCTATGGTTTGGTATACAATTAGTCCCGTGAAGGGGCTGATGAACGAATCTGGGGGGAGGTCGAAAATATGCTAGCGACTTGTTGGCGACATTCATGTTTGGTAGGTTGTAAATGGGGTGGAGAACATTTTACGGGTGAGTCAAATTCCTCCTGTCCTCTTTCCAAAGAAGCATATTGACCTCTGTTCGCGCAAGGGCTCCCAGCCCTTCCCCATCCCGGATTGGCCCATCAACCCTGAAGCGCAAGGAGGTGCATATGGTCTGCGACGTGAGCCGTGCGCTGAAAAAGTGCACGGGAATCGTGCTGGTCCTGGTGGCGGCGTGCGTACTGGTGATTCCGGCGTATGCCGACAATGGAGGTGATACGGCGAGCCGTGGGGAGCGCATCGCTCATTTGAATAGTGTTATAGACTTCTATTCATCCTTGGTTGACGGCTACCAGGCTGATTTGGACGAGATCAACCAGAGGTTGGAAAACGCTCTTACCCAGGATGCAGATAGGAATTCAGCGGCTTGGGCTGATGCCGTTGCAGCATTGCGGCTTTGGGATGGCCTGAACAACCTGAATATGGCGCTGGGCCCCATGATCAAGGAACGGGACGATTTGATAACCCAACCTTTTGACGAAGCCATTCAACAATTGGGAGATCAAAACGCCCAGCTCAGGAACAGGATGGACACCATTGCGGAGATGTTGGCCGAAGCAGTGGAAAATCAGTCCATTGAATTGTGGGAGTACGATGCCGGGGTGAATTTGCTTCGTTTTCTGAATGCGCAAATACTCATCAACAACGCCAAGGTTCATCGCCTGACCTTGGCCAAGGAACGAGCCCTGGAAGGGGGGACGGGTGGAAGTAGCGATGGTGGGAACGATGGGGGCAATGATCCATGTTTCGTGGCCGGAACCCTTGTGCTCATGGCGGATGGATCAGCCAAGCCCATTCAAGATGTCCTGCCCGGTGATGAAGTGATGACGTATTCCATGGAACTTGACCAGGCCGGACCAGGGGTGGTGGCGGAGACCAGGCGAGGGCTGGAGGATCATTTCTACACCTTGGGGGGTACGCTGAAAACCAACGATGCCCACCGGTTCTATGTCCAAGGCCAGGGAACAACCGTTGCGGAGGACTTGGCAAGCGGAGACATGCTGCAGGGGCTTAATGGTCCAGTGGAACTCGCGGGCGTCGAGTACACGGGCTTGGCCGTAGCCTCGGCGGATAACGCCATGCCCGTGTTGGCCGTGTACAATATCATGGTCGAGGAAACCCATGCCTACTACGTGGCGCTTGGCGAGGCGTGGGTGCTGGTGCACGACGATTGTTCCTGCGACTTTCGGGAGCAAGAGGAGGGAGCGAGATGACCAGGTATGCTCCGTGGTTGATCAGCGGTGTTGTGGTTCTGCTCCTGGGCTGCGTGACCACTTCCGTGGAAACCGGTGATGCGGCGTATGACCAGGCGGATTATGCAACAGCCCTGGCCTCCTATGAACAGGGCGCGGCTGAAGGCGATCCCGAGGCCATTTTTGTCCTGGGCGTGATGTACTCCAATGGCCAAGGCGTGGCCCAAGACCAGGACCGGGCCATGGCCTATTATGAACAAGCAGCGGACCTGGATTGCCCCCTGTCCCATTCGGCGCTGGGCTATCGGTACCTTTCCGGGCAAGGTGTGGAACAGGACGACGGGCAAGCGCTGTTCCACTTCCTAAAAGGGGCCATGAACGGCAGCGAAGTGTCCATGTACGCCTTGGGCTACATGTTCGAGCAGGGCAGAGGCGTGGAAGCCGATCCCGAGTTGGCCCGCTATTGGTATGACTTGGCAAAGGGGCATGGATTTCCCGTGCCCGCGGAAAAGTTGCAGGATTAAAGGTTTCTGGGTGATCTTGGAAGATCTGGACCGGGTTCACTCCACCGTGAGTGAGCCCGGCTCGTAGTATTGGGCTCAGCCGTGGCGTAACTTGAGGAAAAGAACCCCGAGAACCAGGATCAGGGTGACGGCGTTGGCCAGAATCACGGCCAGGGAGTTGATGAGAAAACCATACACCAGCCAAATGGATACGCCCGTGCACAAGATGGAATACATGAGCAGGGAAATGTCGCGGGTCTGGCGGGTGCGAAAGGCCTTGAGCACCTGGGGCAGGAAGGAGGCGGTGGTCAGGGTTCCGGCCACCAGGCCGATGGTTTCGATAAGGGCTGTAGTCATGGAGTGCGTCCTGGATGGGAATGAGGTTGTCTTGATGGAAAGAGAGGAGTCAGCTCTGTCGGCGGGAAGCATCCAACTCCCTCCAAAAGCGTTTACCCAAAAAACTCGATTCGTCCAAGCCGCATAATTCCATGTACATGGCGGGGTTGACGGTCACGGCCAGGATATCCCGTGGCAAGTACTTGCGCATGGCGATGTCGGTTGCGCCGAGCAAGGCCAAGGGCTGTTCTTGGTCAAACCAAGGCCCCATGAGACCGCAACCCGAGGCAAAGGGTGCTTCCAGCCGCGGAGGGGCAAGGGCGCCCTGGCCGTGCCACACGGCGGTGATCAGCAGGGAAAGCTGATCCGGGTTCACGAAAAAGGTCACGGTCTTGAGGTAAGGTGCTGCCTCCTCTCTTACAGGCCCGAGGAATATGCTGCCGTGGCGCGGAGAGAACCTGGGGCACTGGTCGATCCATTCTGCCATGCGCAATCGATCGGCCTTGAGGCCTTCATGGCCGTGCAAGAAATCAATGTACTCCTCGCGGGAGCGTACAGGAAGGTTAAAAAGGTAGGTGCCTGCACCAGGGCAGCCGAAATTGTCCGGGGTAAGGTGCAGGGTGTGCCCCTTGAGCCAGCGCTTGTAAAACATGAACACGCAGGCCCAGCGATCAGGCTTGAGTTGGGCCACAGGTTCAAAAAGAGTGGGATCAGGAGCGTCGTAAAGCCCGACAAGCGGAGTGACGATATTCGCAGTTTCAACGAGAAGTTTCGGAAAAGCGGACATGTGCACCTCTTATCGACGCTAACTGATAAGTGTCAGACTGCGCGAAGCCAAGCCCTGGGCCATGCCTCGGGATACGCTGCCCAAAAACAGCCGGGCCAGGCCTGAGCGGCCCCGTTTGCCCATGATCACCCGTCCCAGGTTGCGGTCTTCCAAGAGATGAAGGAGCGCGCCTGTCACGTCGGGTCGTTCGCTCAGGAGTTCGAGCGGAGTGTCCGGGTCCCAACCCAATATATCAAGGACCTCGGCCCAACGGTCAAGGGCGGCCTGCTTTGGCCCCTCAAGCACATGGGCAAAGGTGAAGGAAAAACCGCCCTTGCCATGAAAAGCCCAGTCAAGGGTCTTGAGCACGAGCAGCGAGGCCCAGGAAAGATCAAAAGGTACCAGGATGTCGTTGAATCCGGGGTGGGTGCCGAACACTTCGGCAATTCCGAACTTGTGGCGATGCAGCAGCCGTTCCCGCCATTTTTCCTCCTTGCGGCGGCACAAGACAATCACTCCCCTGTCCTGGCTGCGGGCAAGGGACAGAGCCAAACTGTCGGGTTCTTGGCGTTCATGCACGGCATCAAGGGTGGTAAAGCGCAGGTCATTGGGCTCAAGACCCATACTCTGCCAGGTATCCATGGACCAGGCCTGAAATTCGGCCATGGCTGCTTGGTATTCGCTGTCAGCCGGACAGTGCTGGAGAAAGGCCACGGTCGTGTCCACATAATGGCGAAGTGGCAGAGTGTGCTGCCAAACACTTTTCAACCGGCGCAGGTCCCGGGGGTTAGCGGCCAGGACCAAGGTCTTGAACATGGCGCGCGCGGCCATGTCCACTTCCAAGTCAATGGCCTCCTTTTTCCTGCTGGGCCAGTGCACACAAGCCACGCCTTGGTTAAGGATCACCCGCTTGATGCAAGTGTTGCAATTGATGCAGGCCTTGACCGGGTCTTTGACGTCACGTGCCTTGGCGATCCACTGGGGGTCCGCGAGCAGGGGACGGGCCAGGCCGATCAAGTCGGACACGTCGGATCGCAGCAGCTTTTCCGCCTGCATGGGGCCGATCACCCGCCCGGAAATCACGGTGGGAGCCCGGGTCGACTGGGTCAAAGTGTGGAGGTGAGGGCTGAGATAGGCGGGTTTGGCCATGCGTTTTCGTATTTCAGGCAAAAACCAAGAGGTGTAGGCCCCGGCTGTGCAGGAAAGATACGCCACACCCCGATCATCGAGCTTGGCGGCAAAAGCCGAGGCCTCGGAAAAATCTATGCCCTCGGGCACCCACTCCTGGAGCAGCAGACGCCAGCCCACGGGAAGGCCGGGCGCGTGAGCCATAACCGCGTCCAGCACGGCCAGGGGAAAAGAAGCCCGCATCTCGGGCGAACCGCCAAGGGGAGGCCCCAACCCATTGGTGAACCCGGAGAGGTACTGGGTCAGCAAGTACCCGGAAGACCCGTGCAGTTCGACCAAGTCGAAACCAGCCTGCTGAGCGCGCAGAGCTGCCGCGCCGAACTCGGTAAGGACCAGGTTGCGATCCTCATCGTCCATGCCCCGCTGCCAGCCCCTGGCTTTATTCATGAGGAATCGGGTCAGGCCGAAACGTTTGTCAAAGGGGAAACTCTCCATGAAATGTTTGAGCGAGGCCAACTCAAAGGCGAGATGCCCGGAGTCGGCCGGAGAAGGAAGCATGGGGGTGTCGCTGATGGCGTAGCGGCCCGCATGGTTGAGCTGCAAGCAGGCCAACGCGCCCGAACTCTGAATCACGCGGGCCAAGCGGTGCAAACCAGGGATGAACCGGTCCTGGTCTATACGCAGGGAACCCTTGGCGGTTCGGCCCTCAGAAGAAACCGCTGCATTGGCCACCACAACCATGGCCGGACCCGAAGCGGCCAGAGAGTGATAGTGCTCCAACAGCAAGGGGCTGACTGATCCGTCGGTATGGGCATAGCCAGTAAACACGGGCAGGGCCACAATGCGGTTCTTCAGGGTCAGGGTTCCCAGGGCAAGGGGAGAGAACAACATGGAACCTTGGTCGGACATGGCGATCCAAAGAAAGAGGAGTCATGATCAAGCGCGCTCCTGGATCACGATGCTTTGCGAAAGGATTTCCAAGGCTTGAAAACCGAAACGTACACCGTGACCAACAGCACGAACACCTGCATCGCGCCAAAAATGAGGATCATGCGTTCATTGTCAAGGTAGTCGGCATCACTCAAGGAAGCAAGGCCCAGTTCCCAGGACAGGTCCATCATGGCGGTTGCCCATGGACCCAGGAAAAACGGACCGAACAAAAGGGCGGCCACAGTAGCGATCCACTTGAAAACGAGCCAACCCTGTTGAAAATAAACCACTTGGTGAACACTCGGTACACCAGGCCCGTGGCCAAACAACCTAAGGCCCCAGGGATGACAACGACCTTCATGTCAAGAAAGTGAATGGTTTGGTTGATGCCGTACAGCAGACCGGGGTCGTCCACTCCGAGCTTGAGGAAATACAGCAGAAACAAGGACACCCCACCACCGATCCAGCAGACCACGGTGATCATGTGCAGGCCTAGAGCCATTTGAGCCCTCGTGCACCCAGCATGAGCATGGACTACTCCTTGTCCAGGGCTGCCTGAATGTTGAACATCATTTTGTGAAGAAAAACGATGAGTTGAGAACGCTCTTCCGGGGTAAAGCCATGGAACAGGGATTCCGAGAGGCTTCCCAACTTGCTGAAAAAGGCGGGCTCAATGGCTCTGGCTTTTTCTGTCACAGACACCAGCTTGCGCCGTTTGTTCGCTGGATCTTCCTTGCGAAAGACAAGACCTTTTTCTTCAAGAGCTTGTAGTGCGCGGGTGGTGGCTGCGTTGTCTGTGCCTTGCATGGCGCTGAGCGCGTCTTGCGGTGCTTCAGCAAGTATGAAGGCGTCCGCAAGTACGGCTACCTGAGCTCGGTTTAATCCCTCATCCCTGAACTCCTGGACAAGATAACGGGTGAAGCTCCAATGGAGCCGTGAAATAAGGTATCCAGCAGACTGGTCACGTTGGGTGGAAGGAGATGGTTGCATGAAAAGACTTTATATGACAAGTCATTAATTGACAAGTCAAAAATCAGCAAACAAACGAGTAGGATTTGAAGATAAGCAGCTAAAATCGCGGGGAAAAGAGGATTGAGCAGACAATGAAGAAGATTGTTCAAAATTAAACGCTTGACCAAATTTGTACACATGATTAAAACGCTGTTCATTAAGGAGATGACATGGCGAAATATGCAAGCAGCGAGCGCACTCGCGAGGCTATCATCACGGCCACCGGCGAGTTGGTGGCGGAAAGGGGATTCGACAATGTATCGATCCGGGCCATTGCCAACCGGTC
>QZKZ01000130.1 GCA_004796465.1 Desulfovibrio sp. | reverse complement strand
TAGGCCTTGACCTTTTCCTGGTCGATCTTGATGTCGTCCTTCCAGGTGCCGATAACGGCGAAGTCCGAGCGGGCAATGGCGGCCACGCAGCCGTTGGGGCAACCATCGAATTTGAACTTGAACTTGTAGGGGAAGGCCGGACGGTGCAGTTCGTCCTGGTACTCGTTGGTCAGGGTGTGACACAGATGCTGGGTATCAAAACAAGCAAATTCGCAGCGGGACTGGCCGAGGCAGTCGGACGGAGTCCGCAGGTTGCCGCCGGAGCCGCCCAAATCCGTGTTCAGCTTGTGGGTCAGGTCAAAGAAGATCTCTTCGAGCTGAGGGGTGGTGGTTCCAAGCCACACCATGTCGCCGGTGGAACCGTGCATGTTGGTCAGGCCGGAGCCGCGCAGCTCCCAGATGTCCAGCAACTGGTTCATGTACTCCGAGGAGTAATACTTGCCCGCAGGCTGGTTCACGCGAACCGTGTGAAAGTGGGCCACGCCGGGGAACATTTCGGGCTGGTCGCAGTAACGGCCGATAACGCCGCCGCCGTAACCGAAAACGCCCACGATGCCGCCGTGCTTCCAGTGAGTTTCCTTGTCCTTGAAAGAAAGTTCCATGACGCCCAACAGATCGTCAGGGCATTCCACAGGAATTTGATAGTCCAGGCCCTTTTCATTCTTAGCCCGGGCCTCGGCCTCCAGCTTAACGTCAGACACAAAGCTGGGCCACGGCCCGCTTTCCAACTGGTCCAACATTGGAGTTGCATGTTTTGCCATTGCCTTACCTCCACATATGGTTGTTGGTTGACATCAGGCGGTTGACACCTTCGCTTCCCCTCATCGTGGTGCGAGGCGCGCCCTCTCCGTATATGTCTTGCCTCAAACGGCGTACGTCCTACTTAGGCTCGTGATAATATGCACAATAAGAGCCAAAAACCTAGAAGCAAAGCCTGGCGATGTCAAGCACATTTGCCCGCATAGCCATTACTTGACGGGGGTTTCCCGCCCCTTATTCTTTCAACGGGATCAGAAATTTCGTCACCAAGCCGCCCAGAGTTACCCAAATCAAGTGGTAAATTCAATCGTGTTTGCGCATTTGGCTGCCTTGACGACCAATCCACGATCATGCACCCTGCGTGAAACTTTTCATTGGAGACACCCATGCAGGACACATTGGGCGCGTTTTATTACCCCGACCCCTCGGACAAAAGCACGCGTATGTATGTGCGCAAGGCTGGCGGAAACATTGAGTTTCGCATGTGGCACGCCAAGCATAAGGATATCTGGGACAAGCACGAATGGATCCCCATTGACGTGGTTCGCAAGGCTGCAGCCCAAGATCCCGAGCGGAAAAAGTTCCACCTGTCCCTGTATGATCTCAATGTGGCCAAGGCCGTGTTGGCCGAGGCCGGGATTTCCTGATCACTCCCCTTCCCCATCCCCGGTTTCGCTGAAGCCGGCCCCCTTGGACTGGGCCGTACATGCGGCAAAGCTGCAGCACTTGTACAGGGTCTCGGTGTAGGCGTAGAGAATGCGGCATTCCTTTTCCGCTTGGTTCTCGGGCAAAGGCTCAATGGGATGGGCCCCAGCCAACCCTTGCAGGTCCGCATAGCGGGGGATGGCGTGCATGGACCGGCCCAATTCCTTGCCCGTGGCCGTGGCCACCAAGATGGCGTCCTTGCTGTCCGTGACCACGGTCAGGGGTACGGGCTGCTCGTGGTAGAGGCGGGCAGCGGCCACGGACTCGCGGACATAGGTGCTCACTTCGCCAGCGCAAAACATGGCCAGAAGCAAGGGCTCCCCTGACTCGGAAAAGGCCATGAGGTCGGCCAAGCGGCTGTATTCCTTGCCGTCGATGGGAATAGTCACGGCCACGCGGGGCTTGAGCCTGTCCTTGGGATACCCCAGTTCCTCGACCATGAACCTGGCCAAGCCCTGGCGCAAGTCCTCAAAGGTGGTGGACTCGATCTCCTCATCGGTCAAATAGTCACGGATGGTGATGCCCAGGCTGATGTCGTGCATGGCTAGCCTCCTTGTCAGCCAGTTACCCACGCCCTTTATTGGGGCTGGGCAACCGGGATCAAGACAGTATCCTTTCTTATACCATAAGGCCAGAACCCCGAAAAAAAAGGGCGGCTCTTATGAGCCGCCCTTGAAAATCAGGGAGAACAGACTGTTACGGCAGGAGCTGCTTGCCTGCTGTCATGGCCCATTCGAACACGGAGCTGGGTACCGCGCCAAGGATGAGCAGCACACCCGCAAAGATGCCGCCCCAAACCAAGTTGGCCAGGGACACGGTCTCCTTGGCGGCCTTGGGCTCGCCGTCGTGGGTGTAGGCGTGGCGGACCAAGCTCAAATAGTAGTAGATGGCAATGGCGGTGTTGACCACGGCCACGACCACCAGCCAGTGGTACTGGCCCACTTCCCAGGCCGCGTTGAGCAGGAAGAGCTTGCCGATGAAACCCGCGGTGGGCGGCAGACCGACCAAGGCGAATGCAGACACGGCCAGGACAAAGGCCATGACCGGCTCGCGGCGGTACAGGCCGTCCAGGCCCGAGAGGGTCACGTTTTCACCGTCCCTGGCAATGCGGCAGATCACCCAGAAGCAGGTCAAGTTCATGAGCAGGTAGATCAGCGCGTAAAAACTGGCTGCGGCCAAGCCGTATTGGGTGCCCGAGACCAAGCCCAGGACCACGTAACCGGCGTGGGCAATGGACGAGTAGCCCAGCATGCGTTTGACGTCCTTTTGGGCCAGGGCCGCAAAGTTGCCCAAGGTCATGGAGATGGCGCCGAAGATGGCCAGGATCATGGTGATTTCCAGATCCGGCTTGAGCAGCGTGGCCAAGCGCACCAGGATCACGATGGCGCCCAGCTTGGGCAGGGTCGCGGCAAAGGCCGCGGTCTCATTGGCCGTGCCCTCGTAAACATCCGGGCACCACCAGTGAAAGGGGAACATGGCCAGCTTGAACATCATGCCGAACATGAAGAAGAGCAAGCCCACGGCAGCCATGGGGTTGGCGGCCAAAGACCAGTCCATGGCCGTGAGTTCCGCGATGTAGCTGGTGTGCTGGGTGGCCAGGATGTACGAGAAGCCGTACAGAGCAATGGCCGTGGTCACCGCGCCGAACATGATGTACTTGATGCCCGCCTCGGCCGCGCGCCTGTCATTGGCGCGCAGGGGGATCACCGCGTACAGGCTGTAGGAGGCGATCTCCAGGGCCACGTAAATGGTGATCAACTCTACCGCCGAAGACAAGAGCATGAGTCCCCAACAGGACAAGCCAAGGAAAAGGAAGTAGTCCGGACGATTGGTCCGCTTGATTGCCGGGGGCTTGAGCCCGTTCAAGGTGGTGATGAAAAAGCCCACGCTGATGGCCAGTTTGAAGAACTGGGACAGCGCGTCCACCTTGTAGGCCGCGTAAAAAAGCACGCCCTCGTCGCCCATGCTGAACAGGGAGACCCCGATGCCGATGAACGCGGCCCAAGGCACCCAATTGGTGTTCTTGGCGGCCGAGTCATCGTTTTGGGTGCGCACCACGCTCTGTATGAGCAGTATGGCGATCACCGCCAGCAGGTACAATTCCGGCAGGCATTTATCCAACTGGTAGTGCTGCACTTGCTTTCTCCTGCATTCCCAGTGTTAAGGCGTTACGCTTGTATCAACCACCACTACTCGGCCGAGCTCAGGGTCAGGCCGTCCTCGGCCATGGCTTCGCCCAGGCCTTGGCGGTGTTCCTCTTGCAGATTGACGATGGTGCGCCCATCCATGGTTCCGGAATCAGGGAAACCTTCCAGAACCTTTTCAATGGAGGGGGTGACCACCCTCATGGTCAGGCCCGGGGCCAAGCCGATGTAGAAGACCAGGAAGGCCAGGGGCGTGAGATAGACCCATTCCCTGACATTGAGGTCGGCCCAGTTCTTGCCCGCGGGAGACGGGGGCTCGCCCCAGGCCATCTTCAGGCCCAGGCGCAGCATGTAGGCGGCGGCCAGCATGGCGCCGGGGATGCACAAGAAGCCCCACCACAGATTGCTGTCAAAAGCGCCAATGAGCACCAGGGCCTCGCCCACAAAGCTGTTCATTCCCGGGAAGCCAAAGGACGACAAGGCGAAGATGCCGAAAAAGCCCATGAACGCGGGCAAATACTTGCCCAGGCCCATGTTGTCGAAGATCTCGCGGCTGTGGCTGCGTTCGTAGATGGCGCCGACCATCATAAACAGCGCGCCCGTGACAATGCCGTGGTTGAGCATGACCATGATCGCACCTTCGCCGCCCTGCTGGTGGAACATGAAGATGCCCAGGGTGACAAAGCCCATGTGCGCCACGGACGAGTAAGCGATCAGCTTCTTGACGTCGTTTTGGCCCAGGGCCACGAAACCGCCGTAGATAATGGAAGCAATGGAGATGGCGATCATGATCGGAGCCATCTCAATACTGCCCTGCGGACACAGCGGCAGGGAGAAGCGCAGGAAACCGTACGCGCCCATCTTCAAGAGCACGGAGGCCAGAAGCACGGACCCGGCTGACGGCGCTTGCACGTGCGCTGCGGGCAGCCATGTGTGGAACGGAAACATGGGCACCTTGATGGCGAATGCCAGGGACATGGCCAAGAAGGTCCAGAGCTGGAAGGACTCGCTGAACTTGCCCTCCCCTGCCATGGCTGTGAGTTCCGGAATCTGGAAGGTCGAGCCCACATAGTTGAAGGCGATGATCGCGACCAGCAGCAGCACGGATCCGGCCAAGGTGTAGAGGAAGAACTTGATGGAGGCGTAGCGCCGCTCCGGGCCACCCCAGACCGCGATGAGCAGGTACATGGGGATGAGCATGGCCTCCCAGAAGATGTAGAACAGGATGAAGTCCATGGCCGCGAAGATGCCCACACAGGCCGCAGTCATGATCAACAGGTTGACGTGGAATTCCTTGACGCGCTTGCCGATGTAGGTCCAGGAGCAGAGCACGCACAGCGGCAGCAAAGCCACGGACAGGATGATCATCAACAGGCTCATGCCGTCTACAGCCAAGTGGTATTCCAGGCCCCACTGGGGAATCCACGCCATGCGCTCCACGAACTGGTAGGGCGGCGGATTGTCCAGCTGGAAGCCGAAAATCAGCGGCAGGGCTATGAGGCACTCAATGATCCCCACGATCAGGGTGAAGCTGCGATACGTCCAGTCTCCGCCCCGCATGAACATGAGCAGGAAGGCCGCTCCAAGCGGAAAGAAGATCAGGGCGGACAGGATCGGGAGTGATTCGTGCATTCTTACTCGCTCCGTTTGCGCATTCTTAGGTCAAAAACCAGACCAGGGCGAAGATGCCCAGTCCGATAATCAAGGCGCCCGCCACATAGGACTGCAAGCGGCCCGTGTTGATTTTGGATACGGAATCGCCGAACTCGCCAACCGCATACACCGAGTTGTCCAGCACCCCGTCAATGCCCTTCCGGTCAAAGACCGAAGAGCCGAAAGCAATGGACATGAGTCCGCGCAGCCCCACCTTGGCGTAGACCTCGCTCCAGATGGAGTCGATCCAGGCGATGGGCTTGGTGAACAGCCAGATAAAGGCCCGGCCAAAGAGGCGGTAGAACCACTCAAAGTCCATATTGAGCTTGGCGTGCGGGACAATGATCTTGCGCATGACGTAGAAGCCCAGACCCGTGAACCCGAGGAGCATGAAGGCCTGCAACAGGTGCCACAAGGTATAGGGGTGGTATGCCGTTCCGCTGGAAAGGTCCACGTACTGGTTGAACACGGCTGCGCCGTCCTGCACGGGCAGGAGCTTGTACAGCAGGCTCGGGAAGATGCCCGTGATGAAACACAGGGCCGCGCCCAGGAACATGGCCACATACATGTTGAAGGGTATGGGCTTGACCTCTTTTTGGTACTCGGGCTTGCCGCCGTAGAAAGCAAAGTACGGCAGCTTGATGCCGACCGAGAGGAAGGTACCCACAGCCGCGATCTCCATGCCCAGGGCCAGCCAGGTTCGGTGGTCCCCCGCCGCGCCCGCGATGGTCATGGTTTTCGACACAAAACCGTTGAAAAAGGGCATGCCGGAGATGGATACAGCAGCGACCATGTAGAAGATGAAGACCAGAGGCAGCTTGCGCACCAGGCCGCCGAGCTCGGTGAGCTTGGCCGTGCCGCAGGCGTAGAGCAGGCAGCCCGCGCCCATGAACAGCAGACCCTTATACAGGATGTGGGCATAGGCGTGGGCGCACGCGCCATTGACCGTCATGGCCGTACCAATGCCGATGCCCGCGACCATGTATCCGACCTGGGACACGATGTGGTAGGCCAGGATTCGGCGGGCGTTGTTCTCGATGGTAGCGTAAAAAACACCGTAGAGACACATGACCGTACCGGCGATGGCCAGGACCTCGAAGCCGGAATAGGCCCGGCACAGGACGTAGACCGCTGTCTTGGTGGTGAACGCGCTCATGAACACCGCGCCCGTGACCGTGGCCTCGGGGTAGGCGTCCGGCAGCCAAGCGTGCAGCGGCACAACCGCGGCGTTCACGCAGAAGCCGATCATGATCAGGTAGTCATAGTACGCGGCATGGCCGGGATCCACAGGCAGGAAGGCGAATGTCTCCAGGGCGCCGTAGCGCAGGAGCATGCCCGCCAGGAGGAACAGCCCGCCCAGGGTGTGGAACAGGAAGTAGCGGAAACCCGCGCTCGTGGACTTGGGATTCCTGTTGAACCAGACCAGGAAGGTGGAGGCCACGGACATGACTTCCCAGAAGATGAACAGGGTCAGGTAGTCGCCCGCGAACACGCAGCCAAAAGCGCCGCCCACATAGGAGAGCGCGGCCATGTGCTGGTATTTTTCCTTGATGTGCAGGGCGAAGATGATGCCAAGAAGCGACTGCACCGCAAACACGTGGGCAAAAATGACCGAAAGGCTGTCCACCTGGCCAAAGGTCAGGTCCAATCCCAGGTAGTTGAGCTCCCAGGTGGAAAAGGCGTCCGCGCCGACCAGGCGAACCACGAAGAAAATGGCCGCGATGGCGGGGATGGGCAACAGCCAGCGGTAGATTTTCTGGGGCACGAAAGGAATCAGGAACGCCGTGCCCAGAAAGACGACCGCGGGATTGAAGAAGCTAATATCGTTCATTGCGCTCATAGTAATCCTCAGGCTTGCCGATCAGCGGGAAGATGACCTTCTTCAGGACCAGGGTCATAAGAACGGCCACGCCAATGCCGAAAATGGGCC
>QZKZ01000327.1 GCA_004796465.1 Desulfovibrio sp. | reverse complement strand
GTGAGCAGCGGCGGCACGGTGCGCATCAGGTCCGGGTCCACAATGGAGAGCACGGGAAAGGTCTCGGGTGTGCCGAATCCGATCTTTTCCTTGCTCGCCACTTTGGTGACCACGGTCCAAGGATCAGCCTCGGTGCCCGTGCCCGCGGTGGTGGGAATGGCCACTATGGGCAGAACCCCGTTCTCGATGGGTTTGCCCTTGCCGCTGCCGCCGTGGATGTAGTCCCAGTATTCGCCGGGGTTCTTGGCCATGACAGCGATGGACTTGGCCGAGTCGATGGAGCTGCCGCCGCCCAGGCCCACGATGAAGTCGCAGCCCTCTTGTTTGGCAAGGGCCGCGCCCTCGTCCACATGGTCGGAAATGGGATTGGGCAGGATTTTGTCGAACACCACGGATTCCACGCCTTGTTTGGCCATGTTGCCGATGACCGTGTCCAGGTAGCCGTTGGCTTTCATGGATTTGCCCGCTGTAATGACGATAAGCGCCTTTTTCCCGGGCAGGGGGTGGGTGGCCAGTTCGTCGATTTTGCCTCGGCCGAAAATGATTTTCACCGGGATATGAAAGGTGAAGTCAAGGTTCATAGTGTTGTCCTCCGTGGCTTTCAGCGAATGCTACTGATTTGGGTGGAAACAACAATATAAGATATAAACAGCAAGGGGCAAGCGTTGGGCAAGATAAAAAATCAGCGAGGGGCAAGCGCCGGAGGTAGCGCCGAGTGGTTCATTGGATGGGTATGCCCCTCGCTGAAAGGATGGAAGCTGTTATTGGTTCACGCTCCTGAGCGCCTGGTCCAGGGCCAGGTAGCTTTCGTAGATGCCCGCATATTGCGACGCGTTGTTCGAATCGGGCTCCGCGCCGCCTTTGGGGTCCAGACTCACATACTGATCCGTGAGTTCCTTGAGCGCCACATCACCACCTTGTTGGGACAGCACGCACCACATGGCTTGGAGCGCCCCGCCCAAGGCTCCGGCCTCGGCTTGGCCAGGCCGGACCACGGGGCAATTGAAGATGTCGGCGACCAGGGACCGCCACAGCGGGCTCTTGGCCCCGCCGCCCACCAGCCGTATTTCAGAAGCAGACACGCCCAAGCGGGCCATGACGTCCAGGCCGTACTTCAGGCCCAGGGTCGCGCCTTCCATGGCCGCGCGGCAGAGGTTGTCCGGGGTGTAGTTGGTGGTGGTCAGGCCGTGCAGTGTGGCCGTGGCCTGGGGCAGGGCCGGGGTGCGTTCGCCGTTGAAGTAGGGCAGCAGGGTCACGCCTCCCGCACCTAGGCCCGATCGCCCAGCCGCGTCATTGAGCTCTTGAGTGGAAAAGGAGAAAAGATCCTTGGCCAGCTCCGTGGCCACGGTGACGTTCATGGTGCAGACCAGGGGCAGCCAGGCCCCGTCGCTGGAGCAGAACGCAGCCAGTTCCCCTTGGGGATCGATCACGGGTTGGGCCGCATTGGCGTAGATGGTGCCCGAGGTGCCCAGGCTGGCAGTGACCACACCCGGAGACACATTGCCCGTGCCAATGGCGGCCATCATGTTGTCGCCCCCGCCCGAGGACACGAGCAGGTCCTTGGGCAGGCCGAACTCTTCGGCCAACTCCGGGCGGATGACGCCCACGGCCTCGTGGGATTCGATGAGCGGGGGCAGACAGTCCCAGAGCTTGCCCGAGGGGTCCACGGCCTGGACAAGCTCCTTGCTCCATTTCCTGTTGGCCACGTCAAAGTACGCCGTGCCCGAGGCGTCGCCGCATTCGGCCTTGGCCTCGCCCGTGAGCCAATAGTTAATGTAATCGTGGGGCAGCAGGGCCAGGGCCAAGCGGTCAAAGTTGGCGGGCTCGTTGTCTTTGAGCCACAGGATTTTTGACGCGGTAAAGCCCGCGGCCACGGTGTTGCCGATCAGGGAGACCACGTTGTCCGGCCCGCCCGCGCGCTCGGTGATCACCTCGCACTGTTTGGCGGTCTCCGTGTCGCACCAGAGCTTGGCCGGGCGGATCACTTGGCCCTCGGCGTCCAGGGGCACAAAGCCGTGTTGCTGGCCGGACACGCCGATACCCCGCACCTTGGCTTTGTCCGCGCCCAGTTCCGCGCAAACTTCGCCGAGCACCTGGGTGCAGGCAACGATCCACCAGGCCGGGTCCTGTTCCTTTCGGCCGCCGTCGCCTTCAATGAGGTCGTGACCAGCATAGGCCTCGGCCAGGACCCTACCGGTTCGGCCACACAGGGCCAGGGCCTTGGTCCCTTGGGTGCCGGAATCCATGCCGATGAAAATGCCGTCCGTGCCCATACATTGCTCCCCGAGGCGGGTTGCCGCCTAAATGAAGAAGTTGAGGATGCGCTCCAAATACTCCTGCCTGCCGCTGGGAACTTGCGGCTCGTCCTTGTCGAGAATCCATGTGGCCAAGGAATCGAGGCTTTCCTTGCCCGCCAATATCGACGCGCCCAGGTCCTTGTCCCAACCCGCATAGCGCTGGGCCGTGAACTCGGGAATCCGGCCGTCTTCAATGATGGCGTGGGCCGCGAGCAGGGCGCGGGCAAAGGTGTCCATGCCGTCGATGTGGGCGTAGAACAGGTCGAGGGTGTCCAGGGAGGCGCGGCGTACATGGGCGTCGAAGTTGAGGCCGCCCGAGGTGAACCCGCCCGAGGCCAGGAGCACGAGCATGGCCCGGGTCATGGAGTTGACGTCCGTGGGGAACTGGTCAGTGTCCCAGCCCAGGAGCAGGTCGCCCATGTTGGCGTCGATTGAGCCGAGCACACCCGCGGCCGCGGCCGTGGTCAGGTCGTGCTCGAAGGAGTGGGCGGCCAGGGTGGCGTGGTTGGCCTCGATGTTCAGCTTGAAGTGGTCCAGGAGATCGAACTCGCGCAAGAAGCCGATGACCGTGGCCGAGTCAAAGTCGTATTGGTGCTTGGTGGGTTCCTTGGGCTTGGGCTCGATGAGGAACTGGCCGCTGAAGCCGATCTTCTTGGCGTGGTCCACGGCCATGTGGAAGAACCGGGCGAGTTGTTCGCGTTCGCGTTTGAGGTCCGTGTTGAGCAGGGTTTCATAGCCTTCGCGGCCGCCCCAGAATACGTAGTTCTCGCCGCCCAGCTCCAGGGTGGCTTCCAGGGCGTGTTTCACCTGCAGGGCCGCGCAAGCGAACACATGGGGATCCGGATTGGTGGCTGCGCCGTGGATGTAACGGCGATGGCCGAACAGATTGGCCGTGCCCCACAGCAGTTTTTTCCCGGTTTCCTGTTGCAGCTTCTTGGCCTTGGCCACCATGGTCTGCAGGTTGTCCACGGACTGGGCAAAGGTGTCGCCTTCAGGGGCCATATCCCGATCGTGGAAACAGTAGAAATCCACACCCAGCTTGGTAAGGAACTCAAAGGCCGCGTTCAGGGTGTTTTCGGCCTGATCCATGGGGGATGAACCATGGTTCCAGGGACGCTGGTACACCGGTCCGCCAAAGGGGTCCTGCCCCGTGCCCTTCATGGTGTGCCAGTAGGCCACGGCAAAGCGCAGGTGCTGGGACATGGTCTTTCCCCCCACCATTTGGTCGGCATCGTAGTACCGGAAAGCAAGGGGATTGTCCGACTCGGGCCCCTCATAGGGGATGGGAGCGGCAATTTCGGGAAAATAAGTCATGGAACTATGCCTCCTGGGCTGGGGTGTCTGATGTGTTCTCCGAGCATGGAATGGACCGTGTCCAAGGGCGATTGGTAGAGTTCGCTGAGCATAAAGCCCGCCGCGCCCCTGGCCCAATCGTCGTCCGCCCATTCCTGGATGATGATCTCTGCGGCCTCGCGCACTTCTTTATTGAGTAACTTCTTGGTTGTTTTGATTGTTGACGCGAACATGAGGTCGCCGGCGCGCACGCCCTCACCGGTGATGATCACCCGTTCGGGGTTGAATATTTGGATCAGCCCGGCCACGCCCAGGCCGAGCATTTCCCCGCCTTCGCGAAAGAGTTTGGCCATGGCCGCGTCGCCCTTGCGGGCCATTTCCGTCACGTCCTCAATGGTGAGCATGTCCAGGTTGGGCTTGTCCCGCCTCTGCTCCAGCACGGCCTTGGCCCTGCGCAGGATGGAATAGTCGCTGACGTAGGCCTCGATGCACCCCTTTTTACCGCAGCGGCAGGGTTCGCCGTCAGGGATGACCACCATGTGGCCCACTTCCGCGCCCACGCCGGTCGCGCCCCGGTACAGTGCGCCATGGACTACGATGCCCATGCCCACGCCGTGTTCAATGGTGACTACGATAAAGTTGTCAATGCCCACGCCCAGGCCGAACCATTGTTCGCCCACGGTCACGGCGTTGGCGTCGTTCTCGATGACCGTGGTCACGCCCAGGCGTTGGCGCATCAGGTCCTGAAGGGGTATTTCCCCGGGTTTGTACAGGGGGGTCCAGTGGCAGATGCCCGTGGTGCTGTCCACGAATCCGGGAACCCCGATGCCGATGCCCGAGATGTCGTCCAGGGACAAGCGGCATTGGGCCACGCAATGGCGCACACCTTCCTCGATCACGTCGGCCATGAATTGCACGGGTTTTTGCCCCGTGCGGATGGGCATGATCAGGGAAGCCTTGACCGAGGCTTTGAAGTCCACCACCGCGAAGCTGATTTGGAAGGCCGAGATCTTGACGCCCACCACGTATGCGGCCTCGGGGTTGAGGGTCAGCATGGTGCGCCTGCGGCCCCGGGCCGTGGGCTTGTGGGTCTTTTTCTCCAGGATCAGGCCCTGGTCCATGAGCAGGGCGGTGATGGTGGTCACGGACGAGCGGCTTTGCCCGGTGAGCTCCGCGATTTCCACCCGCGACAAGCAGCCTGCTTTGCGGATTTCATTGAGCACGTGGAACTGGTTGATGGCTCGGGTGAGTTCTCGATTGGCCGGGGGCATAGGATTCCTTTAATTTCCTCAAAAAATTAAAGATACAGAGCGCCAGCATGACGATGAAGTGAACAGCACTTCAAATAAACAAATAAAAACAGATTGTTACAAAAGCATCCCACTTGCTTGTCTTGCCGCGCAACTGCCATATCCTCTTAACAAGAACTCATACGGACGGCAAGCTGTCACAGGGAAAAACAAAGGGGAAAAGGCGCATTTTTTGTCAAGGAACAGAATTCGGTCGAGGTTGGTCTGGTTCAGGCCTTTCAGGGCAAGGGGGCGGGGCCGATGGTTGGAGCCGTTTGGAAGTCCTGCGGAAAGCGGGAGAAAATTAATTTGGTCAGCAAATTAATGCTTGCCCAAAGAGGCGAACTCTGGCAGATTGCGTCAAAATGAGGCGCGGGTATTGATCATAGCCTGGGGGAGTGGTACCTGCTTACCTAAGGTAAGTTGGATTCCCCCTCTCGGCTCGGTCAACGTGACAGGGTCATGCCGGTGTCAGAACACAAGCGATCAATTCGGTAGCCAAATGCTTGGGATGGTGGCGGTTCGCGCCGCGCCGTCCACTGCGGGAGATACCCCTCAACCCCTAACCGCCAAGGAGTATGGGAGATGAAAAAAGGGATTCTGGCTTTGGTAGTTGTTTTGCTTACGGTGTTCGCATTCAGCACGTGGGCTTTTGCCGATGATCTCGTTGTCGGCGTGAGCTGGTCCAACTTCCAGGAAGAGCGTTGGAAAACCGACGAAGCCGCCATTGTGGCCCAGTTGGAAGCCCTGGGCGCCCAGTACGTCAGCGCTGACGCCCAAGCCAGCGCGGAAAAGCAGATTTCCGACATTGAAAGCCTCATCGCCCAAGGCGTGGACGCCCTGATCGTCCTTGCCTGGGATTCGGAAGCCGTGCAGCCCGCCGTGGAAAAAGCCATGGCCGAGGGCATTCCTGTTGTGGGTTACGACCGCCTCATCGAGATGGAAGGCGTGTTCTACCTGACCTTCGATAACGTGGAAGTCGGCCGCATGCAGGCCCGCCCCGTGTTCGAAGCCCAGCCCACCGGCAACTACGTGTTCATCATGGGTTCGCCCACCGACCCCAACGCCGACTTCCTGCGCGCGGGCCAGCAAGAGATCGTCCAGGCCGCCATCGACGCCGGTGACATCACCGTGGTTGGTGAGCAGTACACCGACGGCTGGAAGCCTGAAGTGGCCCAGCAGAACATGGAACAAATCCTCACCGCCACCAACAACGAAGTTGACGCTGTTGTGGCCTCCAACGACGGCACCGCCGGTGGCGTTGTGGCTGCCCTGACCGCCCAAGGCCTGGAAGGCATCGTGCCTGTTTCCGGCCAGGACGGCGACCATGCCGCTCTGAACCGCGTGGCTCTGGGCTCCCAGACCGTGTCCGTGTGGAAGGACGCCCGCGAGCTGGGCAAGGCCGCGGCCTCCATCGCCGTTGCCCTGGCCAATGGCGAAGCCCCCCAGGGCACCATCGAGTGGAGCGGCGGCCCCAAGGGCGTCGTGATGCAGTCCGTGCTGCTGCCTCCCGTGCCCATCACCTGGGACAACCTGAACGTGGTCATCGACGCCGGTTGGGTTGAAAAGGAAGTGGTTTGCCAAGGCGTGACTGAAAACGTGCCTCCGGCTTGCGAATAAGCCATCTGAAAACAAAGGGGACGCCCGCTGGGGTGTCCCCTTTTTCATCCCCCTTGGCCATCAAGACAAAAACCATAGTTGAGCAGCGTCACTGAACGGGTTGCCTCGGGTATGTTTTTTATCATGCTGGCCAAAGTCTGCGCTCCAAAAAGCGCGTTTCCAACACCCTTAGCTGGACAGGCGTCGCCATGAACCCCCCAAGCCAGGCAAATACGGATACAGGCAAGGACACAGGCTCTTCAAGCCTCACGCTCATGCTTATCGCGCTGGGCACGGTCGTGACCGTGGCTCTGCTGCACCTGCTGGATCGCCACAGTGAACTGATCGAGGCCAAAAAGGACGAGTACTATTATGTGGTCTACGTGGGCTGCGGCTTGGTGCTTTCCAGGCTGATCACGGCCAGGTGGCAGATCGTGGCCATCGTGACCGCGGTGCTCTGGGCCTGCATCGCCTGGCTCTTCTACGTAAGCGACGTGACCAGCGAAATACCCGGCGCGTTCCCGGTTTGGATGGACATCAACGCTTCCGACTACCTGGCCATCGGCTATGGTATCGTCAAGCTTTTCGCTTCGTTCCTGGCGATCGTCTGCTTCAACCGGCTGCTTGGAGCCCTGGGCGTGGACATGCGCATGGCCGCCATGGTCTGCGCCATGCTGGTCATCTGGTTCATCCTCGACTACCTGACCGGCGGCATCTTTTTCAAGGCCCGCAACCTCTATAACCTCGCCGTGCAAAGCTCCACGGTCGGCGTCATGGCCACGGGCATGGTCCTGGTCATCGTGGCCCGGCACATTGATCTCTCCGTGGGCTCGGTGCTCGGCTTCACAGGCATGGTCATCGCCACGCTGCAAGCGCCGTCCCCCCTGGGCTTCGGCATGGACTGGCAATACACCATGCTCATCGGCCTGGCCGTGGGCGGGTTGGTGGGTTTGTGGCAGGGCTGGTGGGTGGCCTACCGGGGCGTGCCCGCCTTCGTGGTCACCCTGGCCGGTCTCATGATGTTTCGGGGCGCGGCCTACATCACGGCGGACGGTCGCACCATGGCCCCCATGAACGAAACCTACCAGCTCCTGGGCGGCGGCATTGACGGCTCCATCGGCGCCAAGTGGAGCTGGATCCTGGGCATTGTGGCCGTGGCCATGGTCTTGTGGACAACGGTCCTGGGCCGCATGCGCAAACTCAGATACGGGTTCAAGCCCAAGCCGGTCTGGGCCGAAATCATCCTGTTCGTCCTGAGCGTTTCGCTCATCATCGGCTTTGTGTTGGTCATGAACTCCTACTACAAGCCACGCACGGAAATCTCGCGCGGCATTCCCATCCCCGTGCTGATCCTCATCGGCGTGGTCGTGATCATGACCCTCATCGCCAAGGTCACCAAGTTCGGCCGCTATGTGTTCGCCATTGGCGGCAACCCCGAGGCTGCGGAACTCGGCGGCATCAACGTCAAGTTCGTGACCATGTTCATCTTCGTGATCATGGGCCTGCTCGCTGGCGTCGGCGGCGTGATCACCACCGCGCGCCTCAACTCCGGTCTCAACTCCCTGGGCATGCTCCAGGAACTCAACGTGATCGCGGCAGCCGTCATCGGCGGCACCTCGCTCGCCGGCGGAATCGGCACCATCACCGGAGCCATCCTCGGCGCGGTGATCATGCAGTCCCTGGAGAACGGCATCGTGCTCATGGGCTACTCCAGCTCCATGCGCCAGGTGGTCATCGGCGCGGTGCTCATCTTCGCGGTCTGGTTCGACGTGGTCTACAACAAGCAAAAGAAGTAGGAGGCGGTCATGTCCCAAGTTCCCCTCGTGGAAATGCGCAACATACACAAACGCTTCGGCGGCGTGCATGCGGTGAACAACGTGACCGTGGACCTCTATCCCGGCGAAGTCATGGGCATCCTCGGCCACAACGGCGCGGGCAAGACCGTGCTCATCAAGGCCCTGTCCGGCGCGATCCCGGCCGATGAAGGCGATATCCTGATCAACGGCAAAAAAGTCGTGATCAACGAACCCCGCGACGCCCGAAGGTACGGCATCGAGACCATCTACCAGACCCTGGCGCTCTCCGATAACCTGGACGCCCCGGCAAACCTGTTCATGGGCCGCGAAATCACCCGCTTCGGCGTCCTGGACGACAGCGCCATGGAATCCGAGGCGCGCAAGGTCATCACCCGCCTCAATCCCAACTTCAAGAACATCAAGGACCCGGTCAAGAACATGTCCGGCGGCCAGCGCCAATCCGTGGCAATCGCCCGGGCCATCTACTTCAACGCCAAAATCCTGATCATGGATGAGCCCACCGCAGCCCTGGGACCACAAGAAACCAAAATGGTCGCTGAACTCATCCAACAACTCAAAAGCGAAGGCATCGGCATCTTCCTCATCAGCCACGACCTGCACGACGTGTTCGACCTGGCCGACCGGGTCTCGGTCATCAAAAACGGCCGCCTCGTGGGCTGCTGCCGCACCGACGAAGTCTCCAAAGACGACGTGCTCGG
>QZKZ01000171.1 GCA_004796465.1 Desulfovibrio sp. | reverse complement strand
GTCCTGGACCAGGATGTGCACGGGCGTTGCCACATGTCCCGCAAGGGCGTTGGTGGAGTTATCCGCCATGGCCGTTGCCTTTGGTCATGGCGTGCAAGACGCGCATTGGAGGGAAAGTGGCTCTTTGGGGAGGACCATCCCGGAAAGGGCAAGGAAACAATTGGCTTATCAAGGAGGGCATATCCACCTTATTCCAGGGAAGCCAACATTTTCCGGGAACTTTCGAACGAACTGTCCAGGGCCAAGGCGTGTTCAAAAAAGGTTTTCGCGGTGGCGGCGTTGCCTTGCTTGTGAAACACCACACCCATATTATGGCTGATCACCGGGCTTTTCTCATGCAGCCGGGGGTTGAGGGCCAGGGCTTTTTCAAGCATTTTCACGGCCTCGGAATATCTTTTGCCTTCGCTCATGGCCATGGCCATGTTGTAATGCAGGTTCTCGTCCTTGGGCGCGATCTTGAGCGCTTTGCGGTATTCTTCCACAGCCTCTTTCCAACGGCCTTGCTTGCGCAGGGTCATGCCCAGTTGGTTGTAGATGAGGATTTCATCCTCGGTGTGCGCGCCTGCCACCGAGTCCAGGGCCTTGCGGTAGTAGGCCTCGGCCTTGACCGGGTCGCGCCTGACGTAAATGTCACCGATGCGCTGGGACACGTCCTTGATGCGGATGGACGCCTGCTTGCGGGCCTGCTTCAGGGCCTTGTCAAAAACGGTTTCCGCTTCCTGCTTGTTGCCCAGGCCTAGGTGCGCGCCGCCGATCTCCACCTTGCGCTCCACATTGAGCGGGCTCAGCTTGTCCAATGCTTGCAAGTATTCGAGTTCGCGCGCAGTGTCGCCTTCCTGGCGGTAAAAATTGACCAGCTTGTTCAGCGGCTCCATATACAGGGGCGCGTTGTCGCTGGCCGCCAAAAAGGCGTCCACGGCCATCTGCTTTTGATTCAGTGCGTACAAGGCGTCGCCCTTGATCATCAGGGCAGCCGCGCTGCCCGGCTTGATCTGGAGGAGCTTTTCCGCGAGCTTGAGCGCGGCCTCGTACGTTCCTTTTGCCAGGAGCGCTTTGCCCTTTTCAATGATCTCGCCGATCTTGGATTGGGGCTTCAGGGTGGAAGCCACCTTTTCCACGAGGTTGTTCAGGGAGATGGGCTTGGCAATGAAATTGTCCGCGCCGATTTCGTGCAAAAAGGCCACGGACTGGACATCGGCCTCGTTGGAAAGCACCACGATCTTGGCGCTTTCAAAGGCGGTCTTGATTTGTTTGATAAGGAAGCTGATGTCCTTGTGGCCCAGCACTCGCTCAATAAAGACCAGGACTCGCTGCTTGTTTTTGAGGGCGTTTTGGATGTCCTTGACGATGCGGCTTTCGTCCAGGACCGTGGTGACGCAGCTCTCGGCCAGGGCCAGTTGCTTGTGCAACAGGCTTCGCAGCAGGGAGGAAAAGGTGGGATCGTCAGTGACCGCTACAAAGTGGCCGGATTGCTGTTGCACAAATTCCAGGACCGTGCGCTCGTATTGCTTGACCAGCGCGTCGGCCTGCAAGACCTTCATGGTCTTGGATGGCGAGGGTGGGGCCACGTCCATTGACCTCCAACAACGTTGCGGATGAAAATCCCGGCCTGGGCCGATATCATGATGCGAATCAGGGAAAAGAGGCGTTCTCCCCCTCAAACAAACAACACCTCTATTTCACGCCAAGATAGAGGCGGATCGCGCCGAAAGCAAAGAGAACCGCTGCAATCCAGCCGCTGCCGCGGAAAGAATAGCCTTGGATGAAAAACGCGGCAAGTATAAAAAGGGCTGCGAGCCCGAGCGGTTTGAGCCGTTTGAGCACCCCGTCGGAAACCAGTTCCAGGGTCTCGGGCGAAAGGCGCACCCGCAAGGTGCCGTCGGAAAGGTCAGTGAGCACTGCTTTGAAGCGTCGGACCGTCAGGGGCAGGGCCTTGATTTCACCGCCCAGGGTGGGGAAGAGCTTGGCTTCCGCGCCCAAGGCCCGGTACATGTTGCGTTTGAGCACGGGGAGCACGTCTTTGACCCCGTTGAAATTCTCGATGAAGCTGGTGCCCAGCCCTTCGATGAGGGCACTGGCGCGCATGACGTAAACCACGTCCTGGGGCAGCTTGAAGGGCAGTTCCTTCATGGAGTCCAGCACGTCCAGAGCCAGGCTCTGCATGGACGCGGCATTGAGGCTTTCATTGCCAAAGATGTCAAAGAGGCGCTCGGCCAGTTCCTGCATCTGGGACTCGGGCGCCGAGGCCGCAACAACGCCCATGCGCTTGCACGCGCCGATAAAAGACTCGAAATCCTGCTCGTGGGCGGCCTGGACCAGTTCGATCATGGCCAGCCGCATGGAGGCGGGCAAGCGTTTGACCATGCCGAAGTCAAGGATGGTCAGGGTGCCGTCCTCGGCCACCAGGACGTTGCCGGGGTGCGGGTCGGCGTGGAAAAAGCCCTTGATGAGCATCTGCTCGGTGTAAAAATCAATGAGCCGGGCCATGACGTCGCGGAAGTCGATATTCAGGGCGGCCAAGCGTTCCTTGTCGTCTACGCGCACGCCCTGCTCAAAGGTCATGACCAGCGCGTCTGGGCTCGAGTACTCCGGAAAAAAACCGGGGATGCGCACGTCGCAGTGGCCGTAGGTCTCCCGGAACTTACGCAGATGGTCCGCTTCAATGGCCATGTCCACTTCTTTCTTGATCATGGACGTGAACTCCTTGAGCACGGCTTCCAGGGAGTTCTTGGTATAGCGGCTGAAAAAGGGCTGGAACATGCGCAGGAAAAAGGTCACCAGCCGGATGTCCGCGAGCACGCCTTGCAGGATGCCCAGGCGGCGGATTTTCACGGCGACCTGGGTGCCGTCCTTGAGCCGGGCCTTGTGCACTTGGCCTATGGACGCACTGGCCAGGGGCGTCTCCTCGAACTCGGCAAAGGGCGGGGCCTCGCCAAAGGCCCGCTGGAACATGACCTGAAAGTCCTTCTGCGCCATGGGCTCCACTTCGTCGTGGATGGTGCGCAACTCTTCCAGGTAGTCCTCGGTAAAGAAATCGGCCCGGGTGGCCAGGACCTGGGCCATCTTGATGTGGCACACGCCCAGGTCGAGGATGGTCTGCTTGAGGGCGGCAGGGGATAGCGGGCGCATGAACAGAAACCGCTCCTTGCGGCGCACGGTCATGAACACCGTGAGCAGCAGCCGGAACGACTTCCACACCCGCCAAGGGGAGTAGTGGGTAAACATCAATCCTTGGCTTGGACAGCCGCCTCCACATCTTCACGCGTGGCCAAGCCCAGGTCCTTGATCACCTCGCGGACCTTGTCCTTGATTTTGGCTTCCCAGTCCGCAGCCTCGCGCTCGTAGCGCTGCTCAGCGCGTTGGCGCAGCCGGTCCGCCTCGTCGCGGCCCTGTTCGCCCCGCGCGCGCATGCGCTCCCAGGACTCCTCCAGCTTGTCCTTGAGCAGCAGGCCAGCGCCAAGGCCCACGGTCAGCAACTCACTGGCTCGCAATGGTTTTTCCATGATCTTTGCTCCGTGCTTGCTTTGGGTTGCGTCTGAATCCACATCAAGCGGGGATCCAGACGTACTGCTTCTGCTTACAGCATATTCAGGGGCGGGATTTTGTCAATGCGCTGCACAAAAGAAGACGACGTCTTGGATTCAAGCGCTGTCGCTTGACCTGGGCAAGCGAATGGCCACTTCCAGGCCCGTGTCCGTATTACTGGCTGAAAGTTCTCCGCCATGGCGCTGGACAATGCGCCGGGCAATGGCCAGGCCGAGGCCGGTGCCCTCGCCGCCCTTGTGCGCTCGGTGAAAAGGTTCGAAGAGCCGAGCAAGGTCCTGCTCGCTCAGGGGCGCGCAGGTGTTGGTGATGGCCAACTCGACGTGGTTCCCTTCGTGTGTGGAGGAGACGCGCAGGCCTATCACGCCTTGCTCTGCCGAGTATTTGACGGCGTTGTCCATAAGGTTCGACAGGGCCGTGTCCAGGAGTTCCGGGTCGGCCTGGATACGCGGGGCTGAAGCGGGAAAAAAGCGTTCCACGTTGAGCTGCTTGTGCTCCACACCGGGGCTGAAGCGGTGCGCCATGTTGTCCATCAGTTCGGCCGGATCGAGAGTTTTCATGCGCAAGGGCTGGTCGGAAAGATCCAATTTAGACAAGTCAAGGATGCGGCCTATGAGCCGGTCCAGTTCATCGATATCCGCATCCATGGCCTCGAAGCGGGATTGGGTTCGATCCGCGGCCCCAGGCGGCAGGGAATCGCGCAGCAGTTCCTGGGCGATGCGCAGCCGGGCCAGGGGCGTGCGCAGTTCATGGGAGATGTTGGCGGTGAGTTCCTTGCTCCCGCGAATCTTCCGCTCCAAGGACTCGGCCATATGGTTCAGAGCCCCGCCCAGATCGCTGATCTCATCGCGGCCCGTGATGGTGGCCCGGTGGGAAAGGTCGCCATCGGCCACGCGCAGGGCCGAACCCTGCAACCGCTTCAGGGGACGGGTGATGAGCCGGGACACCGGGACCACCAGCAGAGCGATTGCCCCGCCAATGATCAGCAGGCCCAGGACAAAGGGGCCATGGTCCAACTCGGTGACCGGGGTGCGCCGCAGTAAATGAATGCTGCCGGAGCCGGCATTGGGAAAGCGCAGGGGGATGTTCACCAGAGCGCCCCACCCGTCATCATGATGGGGGGTAAACACGGTGATGTCGCCCAGGGTCATGGCCTCATGGTCGGATTCAAACTGGGAAGCATCGGGCGGGTCGCCCTCAAAAGTGGCAAAGACCACGCGGCCCTGTCCGTCCTCGATCCAGATCAACGCCTGGTGTACTTCGGCGATGCGCGACAAGCGCCTGGACAGGCGGCTGTTTTCTGCGGGCGGCACATGGGGCTGCTCGGCCAACGTGTCCTCAACATCGGCCCGGAGCAGGTCGGCTTGGATCCGGGCGAATTGCAGGAAACGGGTATGGAACTCCTTGCCCGCCGTGCCCATGAATACGCCCAGGATCAACACCTCGGTGATGATCAGCACTCCCAGGAACGAGAGGAAAATTTTTATATAGAGTTTGCCCACGCGCATATCAGCTGTCCACGAACATGTAACCCGTGCCCCAGACCGTCTTGATCACGTTCTTGAAACGCGGAAACTCGGCGAGTTTGGCCCGGAGCCGGGACACGTGCACGTCGATTGAACGGTCAAAGGCGAAGAACTCCCTGCCCCGGGCCTGGCTCATAAGGGTGTCGCGGCTCACGGCCCGGCCCGGCCGCTGAAACAGCGTCTCCATGATCCGGCATTCGGTCAGGGACAATTCCACGCTGACCATGCCCGTTTCCGTATCCTCGTCCGGCACGAGCAAGGCTTGGGCCTGGCAGTTGAGCACCAGGCCGCACTTGCTGCCCAGTTCCACAGGCAAGGGAAGGTCCGGCGCGGGTTCGGTCTTGGCCTCGGGCGTTGCGCGCCGCAGCACCGCTTTGATGCGGGCCAGCAATTCCCTGGGGTTGAAGGGCTTGGGCAGGTAGTCATCCGCGCCAAGTTCCAGACCCACGATGCGGTCCGTATCATCCCCCCTGGCCGTAAGCATGATCACGGGCGCTTGGCTGCAACTGCGCAGCTCCCGCAGCAAATCAAGGCCGTCCTTGCCCGGCAGCATGATGTCCAGGATCACCAGGCTGGGATCAAGCTCTTGCACGGTTTCCAGGAACTGCTCGCCATGGGGCAGGCCGGTCACGCTAAAGCCGCAACCCTCCAAGTATTCGGTGATCAGCCCCCGCAGTTTGTCGTCATCGTCAACCACCAGGATCGACTGCAGGGAAACGCTCGTTTTCTCCGTCATGTGGAGACTGTAAGGGAAGGAGGTCAAAAGGCAAGCCAGGGTTACACTCTTTTACATATTCCAGGTCCAGGCCACACACTTTTTTTACATCCCAGGCCTAGTTTCTCCTCAAGCAACGGAAATTGCGTTGCGCAACCCACATCAATCCAACAGGAGAAACATCATGAAAATGAAGCGCAAAACCCTTTTTATCGTTCTCGGCAGCCTGCTCCTCGTGGGCGTTTCAGCCACAGCCCTGCTGGCCGGTCCCTTTGGGCACTGTTCCTTTGGCGACAGGGAGCATCACGGCGAGTTCATGCTGGAGATGCTCGACTTCAAGATCCACAAACTGGACCTGAGCGAGGAGCAGCAGGCCCAGTATCAGCAAATCCGAGCCCGGATCGAGGCTGACGTGGAACAAGGCCGCAGGCTGCACGAGGAACTGCACGCCGAGATCGAGGCCGTGCTCGACAGCGACAACCCCGACCTGCACGCCGTTGCCGAATCGGTCAAGATCCGCCTGGACAATATCCCGGTCATGGCCACCAAGTACATCGACTACTTGCTTGAGATCTACGACATCCTGGACGCTGAGCAACAAGCCAAAGTCTTGGCCGAGATCCAAGACCACAGGCCTTGCCACGACGATTAGCCGCTTCCCTTCCCCCGCCAAGGCGGCCGCAAGCATTCGCTTGCGGCCGTTTTTTTATGAAGTTTTCGCAGATCAGGAAGTGTCGGCAGCGTCTTGGCCGGCGTGGGGATCGTTGACTTCGGACAGGCTGGGTCCGAATACCGGACAGAACTGGGTGTGCAGGACCACCACGGCCAAGGCGAACAATGCCGAGAACACGCCCAGGCCCGCATCCCAATACTTGGGCGCGGTCAGGGACAAACGCATGAACAGCGTGGCCAGGGCATAGCCCGAATTGCGGAACACCGCGTGGAACACGGGCAAGTGCTGCTGCGAAATGAGCACGATCAGGATGTCCGCAAAGATAAGCGCAGTGTAGAAGGCGATGAAAAAGCCGGTATGCGCCGTGCCCTGCCAGGCATGGTAGAGGTGTTGGCCTCCGGCGATCACGAACCCCGCGAGCATGACCAGGGCAATGGCCTTTTTACTGGCAATGAAGCGGAAGCGGTCCACGCCTTTTTGCAGGATGCGCGGGGCTCGTTCCGCCATGCGGTAGTAAACGCCGAGGCAGGCGAAAATAGCCATGGCGCCAAGTCCCGAGGAGATGATGGGCCAGAGGTGCTCCATGCCGCCCTCCAGGACCACGGGTTCGGTGAAGTAGCCGAGTTCCTTGAAAGCGTTGCGCATGAGGATAAGCGCCATGATTTCGAGCTGCTTGCCCACGGAGCGGGAAACGGAGCAGGGCAGGGTCATGATCAGCCCGATGACCTCAAGCACGAGCAGCAGGGTAAAGGCCAGGCTTACTGCTGCGAAGTGGCTGTAAGGAATCTGATCGGCCAAATCCTGGGGGAGCCAGCCCCGCCGTTTCAGTTCAATGGTCAGCAGGGAGAGCAGGAAAACAGCCACCAAACCGCCGGCAACGGCTTTCTGGGTGCGATCTCCTTCCCAAAAGTGATGAATGGGATCAAAAATATGGGTGACCCATTCCAAAATGCGATTCATCATTGCGGCGATTCCGATAGGTTAGATAACGCCCTTGCGGGCAAAAAACTCGCCCAAGGCCTTGTCTTTGACCAGGACGTGGGTGGAAAGCCACCCCAATAAATATCCCAACAGCTCTCCAGCGGGATCACGCAACTGGTCCTCCGCAGCCAGGACCATTTTGCCCATCTCCGTGATCTTGTCCACAAAGGCTTGGTGCATGGCCTTGTGCGCCTTGAATTCCGGGTACCCATGCTGCTCCATGAGCTTCTCCTCGGTGGCGAAGTGGTAGCGGATGTAACTGTCCGCGCTGTCCAGGGCGTCGATCAGGGCGTGCCGGTCGCGGGACTTGAGCATCTTTTCCTGCATATTGTTGATGCAGATGAAGAGGTGCGCGTGCTGCGCGTCAATGTCCTTGTTCCCGATCGCCATGGATTCGTCCCAAACAACAATGGCCATGCCGAACCCTCCTTTGGGGCAAAAGCAGCAACTCGTCTCAAATAGGAATTATCCGCATTAAGCGGCGACGTCAATACGACATATTGGCCAGAAGCTATTCTAGGCCTTCGAGAATCAAGTCCAGTGTGGATTTCTCCTCGTTCACACCTAGGGCGTTGAGGCGCTGCCGGAGGTGGTGGAGCTCCTGCTTTTTTTTGCGGATGCTGTCCAAAAGTTCCATGGCCTCTTCCGTGGCCTGCAGCCTTTTGTTGACCAGAGGCAGCAGCACTTCCTGCATCCGTTGCAGGAAATCGGCGCGTTCCTCCTTGGGCAGGTTCTTGACCGCGCCCATGTTCACGGCGATGCACACGGTATAGCGGCAAGCCTTGACCGTTGCCGAGCGGGGCTTGTCCGTGAGCGGCCCCATTTCGCCGACAATGTCGCCTTGCTGGCGCAGGGTGCAGATCTCCGCGCCCCCCTTGATCACTTTGACCCCGCCCTTGAGCAGGATATAGACCCAGGTGCCGGTCTCACCCTCACGCATCAACTCGTCCCCCTTGGAGTAGCGCTCCAGGCGGATGAACTGGCCGGAATAGACCATGCGCCGCAGCTCCTCGCTGGTAAAGGAACTGAGCATGGGGATCCGCTTGAGCAGGTCCATGACCACATTGTTGGTGTACACGGGCTGATCGGCCATGGCGTCAGTAGATGCGTTTGCCCACCAGGGTGGTTGCGCCGGGATCGGTTTCCACAAGCTCCATGTCCTCGAAGCCTGCCCCGGCCATCCAGTCCCGCAGCTCAGCTTCGGTGTAGCTGTCTCCTCCGGGCGTGTTGACCAGCATGTTCAAGGCGAAGAGCACGCCGCGTTCCGGCTTCATGCGTTCCTCGTCCATGATGAAGTCCCGGACAGCCACCCGGCCACCGGGCCTGAGGGCGTCATGGGCTTTTTTCAGGAGCGCTTGGTTTTGCTCCGGGGAGTTGATGTGCACAATAGCGGAAAAGAACACCAGATCAAAGTCCTGGCCAAAGTCGGTGGTGTGGTAATCGCCGGGCAGAAAAGAGATGCGTTGTTCCAGGGATTCCGCGGCCACGTACTCCCTGGCCAGGTCCAGTACGTGGTCCAGGTCGAGGAGGGTGGCGCTGAGTTCGGGCCGGGCGCGGCAAAAGGCCATGGAAAAAGCGCCTGAGCCGCCGCCCACGTCCAGGACGCGGTCGACGCCTGTGAGGCCCAGCCCGGCCGCGCATTGATCAGCCACATATTGGGCGCGAAAGTGCATGGCCGCAATAAAGTCGCGGGTGGCTTCGGGGCTTTGGGAGCGCTCGTGTACGGCTCCTCCGGCCTTGACAGCCTGGGCCAGGGTTCCCCAACTGCGGTACACGTTGGCCTGGTGCTTGAAGTGGGCCATGAATTCGGGTGAGGCCTCGGACAGGAAGCGTTCCGAAACGGGTGTGTTGCGGAAGCCGGTCTCAGTGGATTCAACCAAGCCCAGGTGGGCCAGGGCCCGGAGCAGACGGTCCGTGCCGCGCGGGTCAGCGTTGATCAGCTTGGCGGTCCCCCGGGCCGTGGCCGAGCCGTTGCTCAGCGCCGTGAACACCCCCAACTCCACGGCGGCCAATACAACCGCGCTCCGTTGAAAGCCCCTGGCCATGGCCTCCAACCCCTTGGCCGTGAAAACCGTTGTATCGTCCATGTCAGCCTTCCATGCAGGCCATGCCATATGCCGATTTCGCGGAGCAGCGTCTTGGGGCGACGCACCGATGCCTTGATTCCATTCCATGTTCGCATCTTTTGGATAGCGGGTACATGGAGATTTTATTCAACTAATTCGAAGCGGTACATTGGGCCATGGCAACTGTCAACACATGGCGGCAGGAAGGGAAAAGCACAAAAGAATACGGCCGGGGCTCCAAGCCCCGGCCGGAAACGGATGCGCCCTTTTAGCGGGGCTGCGGGGGAGCAGCCGCTGCCATGGCCCACACGGAACCAGGGGGGAGTCCGCAACGGGCCGGGCGTGGTCCCAATGGTGTGGTCACCGCTCCTTGGAGAACGGTTCGGAAAACCGCGTGATTTCCCTCTCCTTGGCGCGGATAAAGTTAAAATTGCTAACCTTGGTATCACCAAAGTTTCGGTTTGACTTCTTGAGGAAAAGTGCTGCCAGTAGCGCGGTCACACCCAGAGTCGCCATGAATTCCATTGTGTTGCTCCTTGTCCCTATACAAGTCAGCGGCCGTGTTCCCCCAAGGAGGGGCCCGGGCCGTGAGCCCGGGCCGAAGGTCTCGCTTCCGTAGGAGCATCCGCGCCGTTGCCCGGCAACAGCGGAGCGGGTGGAGGTGAAATCGTCCTGGCGGAAGCTGAACGACATCCCGGTCTGGCCGCCCGGTGTGTCTGTAATGATTCCTATCGCAAGAAGGGTGCCAGAGGGTGTTGGCAAGGGAGCCCTTGCAGAACGGGCTGTGCCGTCAGGAACTTCAAGGTATGGTGTCTCATCGAGACAGTCGAGTGTCTCACTGAGGCGATAGTGAGACGCTTTGCCGATTTCCTGCCGCGCGGACAGGTCAGTACAGAAACCCATTTATGTCTCAATTTATGGGACTACCTGAAAAGAATAGTTATATTTGTCTCATGATAGATCAGTTTCCAGGGGTGACAGGCGTTTGCCGTTCTTGCCATGGATTTTGGGAAGGCGTATACGAGCCCCAAAACAAGGAGTTGTCCCATGGCGCAATTCACGGGGTTCGCGGCCAACGTGCAGGTCAACGGCCAAACGGTTCTCGCCGTTGTTGACGGCATGGGGTCCTTTCGGGAAACCGCCCTGGCCATATTGGAGGCCAACGGCATCTCCGATCCCCAGCCCGGCCAGTGGTACTCCCAGCAGGAGTGGCTGGACGCCTTTCAGGAAATCGCCGACCGCGTGGGGGCCAACACCTTGAACCTCATTGGCCGCAAAATTCCGGACAATGCGGACTTCCCTGCGGATATCAACACACTGGAAAAGGCCCTGGCTTCCATTGATGTGGCCTATCACCTCAACCACAGGGGCGGGGACATCGGGGAATACGGCTTTATCTTGGACAGAGACGGCCAGGGCGCTACCATGGCCTGCCGCAACCCCTATCCCTGCGATTTCGACCTGGGTATTATCCAATCCATGTGCCAGAGGTTCCGCGGCGACAGGGTCGTGACAATTGCCCACGACAACGAACAGGGCTGTCGTAAAAATGGCGGCGATACCTGCCTCTACAGAGTGACCTGGACCTGATCCCTTTCGCAGCCCTGCAAATAGGGCCTGCCCCATCAAGCAAAAATATCCGCCGGAAGGTAGGGGTGTGTGCCTTCCACAACAGGCACACCGGCCTTGGCTTCAATTTTTTTGATCAGCGTGTCCTTGTGCGGGCAGTGCTGAACAATGCACGGCGCCACATGGATCGCCGTGGGTTTTTCTTCCATGGGCGCGTTCCACAGCTTGAATTGGGCCAACCTGACAACCACGCCTTGGCCAGGACAATCGCCGCAGCCCAGGAGTCCGATAAGTTCAACGTCCTTGCCCTGGTACGCCTCAAACGCGCCTTGTTTGCGGTTGAACCCCACCAGGCAACGCGAGCATCCAATGCAGATGTCGTCCATGGTCTTGCTGCAGCCCACAATCAGGATTTTTTCCACGGTCCTCTCCACGGGTTGAATGGTCAAAAGTTCCTCTGAAGCAAGGGGTGTTCCAGCCCTAGGTGCACTATTTCAGAGGGTTGTTGCCTTGAGACTGGGGGAAGCGGGCGAGTAACGCTTCCTGGAACGGGGTGCCGGGCGCATTTTTCGCCAATCTCTGGGATGGACAAGGCAAGTGGAGAGTACTACTCTTTCTTATTCCTAATAAGAGACATGAGGAGGCAGTATGCCCCAACTATTCAAAACCTATCCAATCTTGTGGAGCTTGGCCCTGGTGGGATTACTTACCCTTTGGACTCCGGCCCCCCAAGGGCTGGCCCAAACCCAAGTCGAGGAAATCCCCCCATGGTTTTCCAGCTTGGTGCCCACCTTTGCCGAGGCGCAAGGGACACGCTTCGTGGATATGCGCCCCCAAGGCGTATGCTCCTATGACACTCCGTTCAGCAGGGAAGAGGTGATCGCCTTTTACCGGGATGGACTTCTCGCCCGGGGATGGGAGGTAATCCGCGAAGTGGAGCAATATCAACAGATGACCATGGGCTTCAGCAGGGATGAGTACCGGGTGGTAGTTGATGTGACCAAGGGAGTAGGCCAAAACACCGAAGTCACGGTGTTTCTTGGCGGGCCAGGTTCTTAGGCGGTCCGGGACAGCTCATTCCTTACCAGCAAACCGCTAATGCTGCAGAGTCCCTTGACCCGGGAATGATTCCCCCGTAGTTTTTCCGGGATTTATTGCGGTTCGCGCGTGCGGGGCGTGCGCCTCGGGTATGGCGCGGCCAAGACCCTTGCCAAGGAGCATGCCGTGGCGGGTTCGAAACCGACTCCCCCTCCCCTTGAAGTGACCAAGGAAACAGGCGACGGTTTTGTGCGCTTGCGGTTAAACGGCGCACTGGATTCACCGGGTTGCCTGGAACAGGGCCAGACCATTGTCCAAGCCATTGAGCACATACCCGAAGAAAACGGGGTGCTGCTCCTCAACCTTGCCCGGCTGACTTTCCTGGCCTCCGCGGGCATGCGCATTTTACTGGAACTCAACAAACGGTCCAAGGATCTGGACCGGCAAGTCCATTTGGAGAATTTGCCTCCCTTTGTCCGGGAAACCCTTGACATGTCAGGTTTGGGCCGCCTTTTCACCGTGGTCCGGGAGCCCGAGGAGTAAAACGTTTCCCTGGCGTGGTATCCCATGCAGAGGGCCCTTTGGCCCGAACGATTGGGCCAGGGAAGTGTCAACGTGGGAAAAGGCATTGGCCGGACCAGTGCCGGGTTGTCAAGGGGAACAGGTTTTGGTTCAGGGAGTGAGGGTATACGAGTCGATAATGGCTTGGATCTCTCCACTATCCAAACCTTGTTGCAGCACGGCATTGAACTCTTCCAACAACTCGCCCATCTCCATCTCCTTGGCAAAGGCCAAGTAGTTGGGGTCCCGTTTAAAAGGGCGGTCCAGGGCCACGAACTGGCAGGCGTTTTCGTTCAAGGTGCTGTCCAAGGCCAAGGTCTCATTGAGCGCGAATATGCCGGGGCTGAGCAAGGCTACGTCAATACGCCCCAACAGGAGTTTGTGTAGCCGCATTACCGGACCGTTGTCCTCTTCCACCACGAACAGGCCCGAAGCCTTGGCATGCTCGAATTCGTCTCCGAAACTTCCGCTCCTGCCGATGCCCACGCGCAGTCCCGCCAGGTCGTTGATGTCGCGGTAGGGGAAATCCTTGCCCCGAAGAACCACCAAGATGACCTCGTCGTGGTAAACAGGGTCGGAGAAGTCGAATATCCCCAAGCGCTCTTCGGTCATGGACAAGCCGATGATGCCGCCCCGGGCTTCTAAAGCGTTGTTGTAGGCCCTGGCCCAAGGGAACAAGCGGATGGAAAAGGAGTGGTCCATGCGCTCGTCAGCCCAATGCAGGATGTCCACCAGGATGCCCTTGGGCTCACCGTCAGCCGCGTAGATTTTGGGCACCTTGTAGTCGTTGCCGAAAACCACGATTTCCTCGGCAGCGGCAAGGCAGGGCAGCCCAACGAAAACACAGAGGACGGCGATGGCGACTATTCTGGCGATCATGGTTCACCTTCCCGGGGCAAATCTTTTGTCTAGACGACTTCCAAATCAGTGACTTCCTTGAGGGCCAACTCCTTGGGCAACAGGATATGAAATTGACTGCCCTTGCCTGGCTCGGATTCGACCCAGATCTTTCCGCCGTAGCGTTCCACAATATGACGGCAAATGGCCAGTCCCAAGCCGCTGCCCTTATCGCGGCCGGTCATGGTGTCGCCTTCGGACACACTGCGGAATTTGTCGAAAATGGCTTCATGTTTGTCAGTGGGAATGCCGATTCCTGTATCCGAAACCACTAGGGACAGGTTGTTGTCCTTGGAACGGCACGCCGTGACATGCACTTCGCCTTGGTCAGTGAATTTCACCGCGTTGTTGATGAGGTTGACCAAAACCTGGACCATTCGGTCGGGGTCAAGCAGAAACCTTGGCATATCCGGGCTGACGTCGGCGTGTACGGAGACGTCGGGTTTCAAGGCGAACATGCCGCTGGCCGCCTTGAGGGAGATGGCCACCAGTTCGGAGACGGCCACGGGTACATCGCGGTACTCCACCAATCCCGCCTCGATCTTGGAAAGGTCGAGAAATTCAGTGATCAACCTGGTCAGTCGTTCGCCTTCCTGGCTGATGATGTTCAGGTTTTCCAGAATGCGATTTCCCTTGTGAGCTAATTTCTGATCTTCGTTGGCCAAGGGGGAAAAGGTGGTGGAAAAATCCCTGTAAATCAGCTTCACGAACCCCAGCACAGAGGTCAACGGCGTGCGCAGGTCATGGGAGACCGTGGTGATCAAGGAGGACTTGAGTTGGTCCAGGTTGTGAAGTTCCAGGTTGAGCCGCTCCAGTTCGTTGCTTTTATTGAGCAGATCGCGGGTCCGCTCCTCCACGAGCTGCTCAAGGCGCTGATTGAGCCCGGCCAGTTCTTCCTCGGCAAGGCGGCGAGTGTTCACGTCGGAGATAAAGCCTTCAATATATGATGGATCATTGTTCTCATCCTTCACTAAACGAGCGGTGATGGAACTCCAGATGGCCCGGCCGTCCTTGCATTGCAGGAGTGTCTCATATCCGGTGACCGAGCCGTGGGCGTGGAGTTCGGCCAAAAGCACATCCCTGTCCTTGGGCCTGACGTACAACTGGCCTCTGAGGTTGGTGAAAACATCAAGCACCTGCACAGGGGATTCGTAGCCCAGCATATGGGCCAAGGCCGGGTTCACCCGGATAAATGCGCCCTCCAGAGTGGACTGGAAAATGCCTTCCAAGGCGTTTTCGTAGATGTCGCGGTACCTGTTTTCAGCAGCCTTGAGTTGAGTGACCATGTGGGCGATGGCGCTGCGCAGGGTCTCAAGTTCCCCGTAAAAGCGCACGGCTTGCAAGGGCGTGAGTTCTTCGCTGCCGGCGCTCACTCTGACCGCGTATTGTTCCAGCGCTTTGAGGGGCGAAAGGGCGATACGGCGCAGGACAAAGGCCAACAGCAGGGTCAGGACGATGTTGAGCACGAGGATGCGGATGCCGATGACCAGCAAGGAATTGCGCAGGGTCGTTTCCATTGTCCGGGTGCTCATCAGGACTTCCACGGCGCCAATGGTTTGGCCTTGGTAAACGATGTCGCGCGAGGCGTTCCTCAAGCCGGCAAGGTCTCCGGTCAAGGGGGAGGATTCGATGCGGCCCCTTTGTCCCCTGGAGCGGGCAAGCGTGTCGTTGGTTTGGGAATCATGGACCACTACGGCGGCGATCCGTTGGTCGAGCATGGCGCTGTCCATGATTCGGCCCATGCTGTCCACATCCACCTGCCACAAGGCCACGGCAAGGCCGGACGCCAACTGCTCCGCGCTTGCCGAAAGATCTTCGTCCAACTCGCGGTCCATGGCTTTGCGGGTCCCGTAGTAGTCAAAGCCGCCGAACAGGACCAGAACAACAGTGGTCGCGCACAGCAGGGCCACAAGAACTTTGGGAGTGATGGATGTTGGCGGATTCATGGCTAGATTGCCTTGCCTCCGCGCCAATTTCGGCTCAGGGCGCCCGGAGTAAGTAGGGTGTAGTTTGTTTTCGAGTGGCAGTTCGAACGTGGCTCCGTACCAACTGAGTGTGAATAGTCAACAATATATCGCGGTTTGGAACGTGGGGCAAGCGAGTTCGGTGCAAAAGGGCATAATGTCGAGCCGGGTTGTTGCGCTGAGCCCATCGACCACAGTGTTTCCGTAGCCAAGGCATCAACACATAGCGCCTTCGTGCGGCCAAGTCCCCCTGGCCGGGCAAGAGCGGTACAGTCGGAAAGGGGGATTTTCCGCGAACATGGGGGCTTGCGTTGACGGTTCCAAGGGTTTTCAGGTAACTCCCAGATGGAAAACAACAGCACCCCTTTGCTTTGTTGGGAAGTCGAGAAGCTGCTGACGCCGCGCAAGGAGGCGCAACATATGGAACTGTTCGACGAAATCCAGGAGATGTTCAAATACGCGAGTTGGGGCAAGGATTTCACCCAGGAAGAGATCAAGCGCTTGTGCGAATTTCTCACCAGGCGGGAAGTCGCTGCAGGGGAAAAGGTGTTTTCCCTGGGGGAGAAGGATTTTTACCTGTCCTACATCATCCAGGGCAAGGTGGTCATTAAAAAGGATTATGAAGGCGAGGAGGAGAAGATCATCGTGACCTTTTCGCCCAATACGTTTTTCGGCGAGATATCCCTGGTGGACGGCCTTCCACGCTCAGCCTCGGCCGTGGCCAAGGGCGATACGGTGATCGCCTGTCTGCCCAAGCAGGCCTATGAGGATATACTGGCCCAGGATCCCGTACTGGGCGTGAAACTGCAGACCAGCATTATGAAGGTGCTGGCCAAGCGTTTGCGTTTCACCACCTTGGAATATATCCGCCGCCAATAGGAAAGGCCCCGGCAGGTCATTGCCGAGGCCAAATGTGTAGAACAGGCGCGCAAGTCCGCTTCCGGCGGCTTACATACTATCGACAGCTTCCTGCATGGTATCAAAGATGGGAAAAATTGCCTGAAAATTGGACAGTTCGAAAATTTCCAAGAGCATGGCTTTGACCCCGACAAAATGGAGTTTGCCGTTCATGGCCTTGGCGGTCTTGCCCAGAATGAGAAACTCCCGCAAAGTGGCGCTGTTGCAGTATCTGCAATCGCTCAGGTCAATGATGAACAATTTTTCCTTTTGCCCGATCCATTGCTCCACCAGTTCGTGCAATTCATCATTGTGCGCTTTTTCTTCAACCTTGCCGGAGATGGTCAAGCGCATGACATCGCCTTCTTTGGCGTATGAGAGTATCATGGTTCCTCCTCTGGTCGCATTTCCTCGGGCGGCTGGATGGCGAGTCCCGGATGGCGGATAGTGACATGAAACACTGTCGGCATCAAGGCGTGATGCCCTTGCGCCATGACAATAATATTCCTGACGACTATGAGCAACCCACGGAGGCGAAGTGGACCACAAGGATTTGTGCCTGACCTGTTTGGCCCGGTTGAGCGGTTTTGAGAATAATTGGGCCTATTACTGCCTAAGCGACGGAGGCCTCTACCCCGAAGCCACGCGGGAGTACGCGGGGGCCTTGGCCGAGGCGATCAGGAACTTGGCTTTGGAAGGGACCGTGGAACTCAGCCCGGGGTTTTTTAAGCTGTCCAACGCCAACAAGCCCGAAGTCGTGGTCGAAGCCCTTGAGGCCTGGAGCCGGGGCGACGCCAAAGCCGCGGAAAACCTGTGGACCAAGCTGCCTGCGGTGAATGCGTTTTTTTCCGCGCTCAAGGGCTACCTGTATGCCGAACTGGGCCTGGGCGAACCGCCTTCCGGCCCGGACGGCAGCGAAATGATGTACCGGGTCTCTTTTACCCGCTGGCAAGGGCACATCCCCACGACTTTTCTCATGGGCATGTTCCGGGCCGAGGATATCCTTGAGCAAGCCGGGTCGAGCCGGACCATCGTGGTCATGGGCGATATTCGGCGCTCCCAGGACCTCATGACCTACGCCGAGGATGAGAATTCCTTTGCCAAGTACATGGTGCGCTTTGTGGAAGAGTCCCGCCGGCTCATTGACGAGAACTTGGGCATCTTTGACAAATTCACGGGCGATGGGTTTTTATGCTATTTCAATGAAAGTGTGTGCGCCAGGCTGGGCGAGGATTTTGAGGAATGTTTCATGCGATTCGCCAAGCATGAAATGGCGTTCGCGCGGGACCACTTCGCCAATTGGTGCCGCACGGTAAGGCGCTTGCCGGATGCGCCCATCGGCTTGTCCCTGGGCGCGGATTTGGGCTCGGTGTCCTTCCGGGACATTGATTCCCACTTCGTGGCTGTAGGCGACCCCATTGTTTGGGCCGCGCGCATGGCCGACGCGGGCGGGGCCAATGAAACCATCGTCAACAACCTGCTCTGCCAGCGCCTGTTGGACAAGCCAGGCGTGGACATTTCGTCCAAGCCGAGTAAAACCAAGTCGGGCGAGGCCTTTTTGGGTTGGCGCGTGGAGTTTTCCGACGAGGCCGGGGTCTAGCCCAAAAGGCCAGACCTGTTTTGGGGCGACTTGGGAGCACCTCGGTCATGGAGTTTGAAAGAGGATTGTTGTGGTTTTCCAGGGAACCGCGACAGGTGAACACATCGGGGCCGCATTGCGGCGCATATGGAGGCGATACTATGCAACGGCATTTTGGGTTGGTCTTGGCCATGCTTGTTTGCGGAGTGCTGATCCTCACGGGTTGCGAGAGTGTCAGTGAAAAAAGCGAAGACAAATTCGTCAACAGGATGATCAAGGCTGTGGAAGCCCAACACGCATACAGGGAAAGCCACGGCAGGTGGGCGGGCGATAAAAGCAAGGACGGGGTCATCGGCAATACGGGCATGAGCGACGGCAACGCCGTGGCGATGCTCCGCAGCCATTCCCTTTCTTTTACGCTCCACGTCGGACAGTCATCGTATCTACTTCGCTACGGCTATGTGACGAACCGGGGCAATGCGGTTTTCGTGACCAAAGGTGCGGTGGAACATGAACCCGAAGTGTTTGGGGACCAGGATCTCGCTCTGTGCCGTTATGCGGATACTCAGGTGGACGGCTGGGAAGACGGCGCTTCAGGCAGGGTTCTTGCGTTTTCTCCGGAAAGAATCAAATTCCGGGGCAGTTCCAGGACCTTTGAGACGACCGGTAGACCCAGGTCCTATGACTCGGGCCCTGTGGCCGCGTGCGTTATGTTGCTGGAATAGTGGTAGAAGGATAAGAAATTCTCCAGGGGGCCTGAGCAGGGCCCCCTTTTTTATTCCCGTTGCACCTTGGCAGCGGCCTGCCGGGCCGCCTTCCGTTTCATGGCTTCACGCAGCTTTCGGGCGTGGGCTTCCTGTTTTTGCGTTTCCCTGACAAGGCGCGCCCGTTCCACCGTGGACAAGGCCTTGAGGCGGTCCGCAGCCTGGGCGGGGGATTCGCCCCGGGGAGTCAGGCCGAGATGGGCCACAAGGGCTCGGACAAGTTCTTCGCGGCGGTCCTGGTCCGTAATGAAGAGGTCCGCTGCCGTGAGCTTGGCCAGGGGCGGCAGCACGTCCGAAAGAAAAACGAGAATGGCCGGAGCGTGTACGGGTTTTGCGCGGAAATAACCGTCATGGCACAGCCAACTGGCAATGAGCGCCAAACGCAGCCGGTTGCGCTTTTCCAAGGCTTTTCGGCCCGAGGCCTGGAACTTTGCGGCTTGAACCGGTGAGAGCGGCGGTCCGCCAAGGTCGTCCATGAGGTCGGTTATTACGGCGTGCACATGGACACCTTGGCTTTGGGCCGAGTCCCCCAGGCGCGGCTCGGCCAAGAATTCGGGCGGACATTCGGCCAAACGCCGGGTGAGCAGCTCCAATCGAGGCGCATTAGCGTCCATGCTTTGCTCCGGCCCCTTGTCCCTGGAAAAGGGTGCGGCTGAATTCGCGGGCAAAGGCCACCACATCCTCCCAGTTTTGTACGTGGAACACATCATATCCAATGCCACGGAGTTGCTCGGTCTGGCTCGGGTTGGAGTTGGCCTCGGCGTGCAGGACCATGGTGCCCCCGGCTCCGGCCTTGGCCACGGCGCGTTCGGCAATGGACCAGCCGCCCTTGGTCCCATCCAGCATCATGAAGATGTCGAGGTCGGTGATGATGAGAATGTGGGTGGGGCGGTCCGTTTCATGGGGCGCGTCCGGATCGAGGAACGCGGCCTTGAGCCGCCCCACGCCGTAGGCCGAGCCTGATCCCAGGTAATTGGTCAGGGTGGTCAGGACCGTCTTTGTTTGGCGCACAAATCCTGGAGTCTCGGCGTAGCGGCTGTAATTGGGCGAGCCGGGATGCTCGCCTGAAAGGCAGACCATGGCCCGGGCCCCTGCGCGAAGGGCGGACAGGGTCATAATCACCGAAGCCAAAACAGGGTAGGAAAGATCGATTTTGGGATTGGTCATGGAACCTGAACAGTCCACGCCCACATAGAGGTCCACGGGCTGGTCCTCGGGCTCGAAGCCGGATTGCTCGCCATAAGTACGCTGGACCGTGGTCACGCCGGGAATGGGAAGGGGCGAGCGGATCAGGGACTCGATCCAGTCCACGTCGGCCAGGGGCGAGGAGGGATCCCAGGGTTCAACGCCTTCGGGGACCGGGTCCACGGCTTTGAACACCCGCCGTTTGGGAAAAGGAATGAGGTGGGGCAGGGCCTTTTCCCGGTAGTACTTCATGATCAGTTCTTCAGCGCTGAGTTCCACGCCCAGGGCTTGCATGAGTTCCGTGTACTCGGATGGGGGGCGATAGGTGGAGCCGGTTCCACCCGTATCGGTTTGGCCTGCGCCGTCGCCGGGCTCCGCTGTGTCGCCCAGGTCCAGACCGGTTATGGACGGGTCGTTTGCCGGGTGCCGGGCGCCGCCGATTTCCTCGGGCTCCAGGTCCGTGAGCCCGTCCGGCGCACTCGAACCTGCTCCGGCCTTGAGCGCGTCAAGCCACGGGGGCAGTTCAGGCGTTTTTTTCTTGGGCGTGTCCGCCATGAGGTGGGGCAGGCAGAGGGCGGCAAAACGTCCGGCTCCGCCCAGCCAGTCCCGGCTGTAGACCCTGGCCAAGCGCGCGCCCAAGTCTCCGTCCACGCGCAGCCGGTCGTCCGAATAGGCTCGATTCCCAGCCAAGTCGCCGGGCGGCAAGGCCCAAAGAAATTCGTAGATCAGCAGGTACAGGCTCCACAGGCTGCCAGGGGTGCCCTTGCCCCGGGATTTGACTGCGTTCCGGTTCAGGGCGCGGAACACCTCGGCCATGTCCAGTCCGGCGCTGCGCTGCAAGCGGTCGTTGATGAGGATGTCCGCGTACAGGTTGGCCACGTAGGGAGCGAACTGCTCTCGGCCGGGCAGCCCGGCTCGGGTCCTGGCCTGGAGCTTGGCGTTGTCCGTGAGGTCGGCCGGGGTGAGTACGTGGTGGCCGATCTCATGGGCCAGGATCTGGCGGGGGAACTCGCCGAGGTTTCTCTCGGCCACCTGTTTGAGGCTGATCACCACGGCGTGGTCCGTGAGCCGGATCATGGCGAATGACTGGGTCAGGCCTTGCGCTTTTTCGTCTTTATTGGTCAGGCAGAAACGCGGCTTGGACAAGCGCAGATGCGAGGACCAACAGGCCAGACTGGGCTCCCACTCCTTTTCCCATGTGGGAAGCAGGGCCTTGGGCAAGGGTTTGGCCGCTTTGGTCATGGCCGCGTCTCCGCCATAGCGATGAGCCGTATCTTGTGGCTGGATTCGTGGCCCACGGCCAGGGTGTGGCTGCTGGCCGCAGCTGTGGTCCAGCCCGCGAGCTTGGGAAAGTCTTGGATCTGGCCGTTGGAGCCGACCTTGCCCTCGGCGTCCAAGCTGAATTGGCCCAGCTTGGTCTTGGCCCCTTGAGGCGGTTCCTTGCCGTGGCGGATCAGGACCGCGCCAAAACAATCCGCGTGGATGGCGAAGCAGGCCTCTGCGTCGAACGCGAACAGAGTTTCGTTCAACACGGTAATCTTGGGAGGGGTGATAAATTGGCCACCAAATCCACGAAAGCCGCCCACGGTGTGGACTAGATGAAGTCCTTTCTGCTGGGCTTGGCCCGGCGCGCGCCAGGGATCATTTTTGAGTTCCGCGAGCACAGCCTGGTCCGGCACATCCGTGTCGGGTGGCAGGTCCAAGACCGCATTCCGGAGCGGGCCGGGCAGGGCCGCCCAGGTGTCTAAGGCGGATTCTCGCCAGCAAGCCATGCCCGCGCGCCAGGCCGCGACCTTGCCCGCATCCAGCAGGTTGTCCGGATTCTCGGCCTGGGAACAAAGGGGGAACATGATTTCCAGCCACTGCTCGGCAATGGACCGGGACTGCCGGGCAAGGGTCATTGCGGCGTTGAGCAGGGCGGGAACAGCAGGTTCGGGCTCATGCGCTATCAGGTGAGCGGCTGCGGGGAGCAGTTGGCACCAGACCCTGCCGAGCAGGTCAGAGTCGGCGCGGCCTGCGAGCAGTCCGGCCTCCTGCAAACGAAGAGAGGCCTCCACCAGGGCCAGGGCCAGGCCGTCCATTTCAGGGTGGGACAGATCGTTGCCCACGCCGGCCTCCAGCACCGGAACAACATTGGCGGCCAGGTGGGAACCGAACTGCTCGCTGTCGAAGTTCCGCCGCTGTTGCCGGGCCAAGGCCACGCGCTGGTTGACGCTGTCCCGGACCCGGGCCAGGACCTCGGCCACTGGTCCCGTGACTAACGGTTGAGCAGCCATCGCAAATAGTTTTGGTAGCGCTGGTGGTAATATTTCAGGGCCAGCACATCGTCCAGGAGCGGGCCGTGCAGCTTGCGGCCCTGGCTCCACTCCGCAAGTTTGGCCGTGATATCCGCCATGCGCTTGCGCACTTCCTTTTCTCCGAGCCCGGCCAGGCCCTTTTCAAAGGCGGCGGCCACCTCGGCCACGGGATCGTCCGTGTCCAGGTTCTGGCGGTCGTATTCGCGGCAAGCCTTGTCGAACAGCACCCGGACCCAGGATATGCGATCCGTGCGCAAGGCCTTGGTCTCGTCCGTGTCCAGGCTGGGGTGGTCCTGGTTCTGGACCAGCTTGTCATAGAGCACAAAGGGCATGACCTGGCGCAGGTCCTCCAACTCGGCTTCGTGGTGCCCCCGGAAAAAGGCCATGGCCTTGGTGAACAAGAGCAGGGTCATCAAGGCCCGTACGGACAAGCCGTTCATGGATTGGCCGCCCAGGTCCGCGAGTTTGTCCCGGCCCGTCTCTCCGGCCAACAGCTGGGCCGGGTCCTCGCCGGCCAGCTTGCAGGTGTCCTTGGTCATGTATTCCAAGCGCTGGGCAGCGGGCTCCAGGAACTCGAAATTTGCGGCAAAGAACTCGAGCCGCCTACGCACGGTGAGAGGGATCTCCACCTCCCTGATCCGCTCGTTGATCCGGTCGAGTTCCTTCTCGGTAAAGACGATCTCCTTGGGCGCGATCTCCTCGGGCCGGAAATCGTCTTCCACGCGCAGGAGCAGTTCGCCCAGAAAGCGGGTGTTGAAGTGCAGGGAGGCCACGGTCACGTCAATGCGGTCGCGCAGGGCCTCGATCACCTGGTAGGTGCCGCCGCCTGCGTCGTCGTTGGCCGTGAGGTACCAGGCCGCCTCGGGACATTCATATATATGGTCGTAAATCTCAGCGTAATTGTCGGCCATGACCGTGAGCAGAGCGGACTGGGTGCGGGTGGGAATGCGGTTGTACTCGTCAATGATCTTGACCTTCATGCCCAGCCACTTGCGCCAGGACACAGCCACCTCGTCCATGGACTTGGCCGCCACCAGGGACGAGGGCAGGGGGTTGCCCAGCAGGTCGGCGATGGTCATCTGGGGCTGGCCGTGCTGGATGCCGCGCTTGATATCCCGGAGGCGATACCCGGCGAGAACCCCCATGAGAATGGCGATGGCCGTCTTG
>QZKZ01000009.1 GCA_004796465.1 Desulfovibrio sp. | reverse complement strand
GTCCTACACCACGCAAGACGTGTGCAGGGACGGCAGCGTCATCGACGTGCACATCGACTGGAACTATCTGAGGAACGAAGAGGGAGCCCTGACGGGGTTCACGAGCATCGTCACGGACATCACGGAACGCAAGCAGGCCGAGGATACCCTCAGAGAGAATAAAGCCATACTGGACAGGGCCCAGAAAATCGGACGCATGGGGAGTTATGTCTGGGATATACCAAACAACGAGGTCACCTGGTCCGAGCAACTGCACCGCAATTTGGGACTGGAGGGCGAAGCGCCCTCAACGGAGCGCTTCTTTTCCATGATCCACCCCGAGGACGCCGAGCGAGTCCATGCCCAAGGTGACCGGGCCAGGGCTTTGGCCGAGCCCGTGGCGTTGGAGTTCCGCGTGGTCCTGCCCGATGGCTCGGTGGTCCACGTCCTTGACCAGGCGGAATACGAGACCGACGCCCAAGGCAACACCATAAGGATGTTTGGGATTTCCCAGGACATTACGGAGCGCAAGCAGGCCGCCATGGCTTTGAAGGAGAGTGAGACCCAATTTCGCGCTCTGTTTGAACAGGCGGGGTGGGCGGTTATTGTGCATGATTTGAATGGCCGGTTCCTTGACGTGAACCGCCGCAGTTGCGAGCAACTGGGCTACAGCAAGGAAGAGCTGCTGAGCATGAGCGTGGTGGATGTTGACCCCGAAGCCAGGGCCAGGGGAGACAAGGAAAATTTTTGGCTGGGCGACCTGCCCGACGAGTTTACCTTTGAGGGCCGCCACAAAAGAAAAGACGGCAGCATCTACCCGGCCTTAATCACCGTTACTCGAATTGAACTCGCAGGCAAGCCCGCGATAATTGCTTTGGTGCTGGATATTTCGGAGCAAAAGGAAGCCGAGCAAGAAATTTCTGATATCAATGAGACTCTGCTCAATATTCTCGACAGCATCCCAGCGGACATCTATTTGGCGGACTTGGACACCTACGAAGTCCTGTTCATGAACCGCCAAATGAAGGAGAGCTTCGGCCGGGACCTTACAGGGGAACTCTGCCATCTGGCGTTCAGGCACAGCGAAACACCTTGCGCGCACTGCACGAACAAATATCTTGTTGACGAGTCCGGCAGACCCAAGGACATCATGACCTGGGAAGACTTCAACCCCATAACCGGCAAGTGGTATCTGAATTGCGACCGGGCCATCACCTGGTTGAAGGGCCGGAAGGCCCGCATCCAGATCGCCACGGACATCACCGAACGAAAACTGGGCGAACAGGCCCTCATGGAAAGCGAGGAACGCTTCAGGATGCTCTCCGAGGTCCTGCTTTCCGGCGTTGTGATCCATGACCACGGCGTGCTCCTCGAGGCCAATGACCAGTACTACAACATGTTCGGCTACACGCCCGAGGAACTGCTGGGTAAGGACGCCGCAACCCTGACAGTGCACCCTGAAGCGCTTGATGAGCTCCGCGCCAATATCCGTTCAGGTGTGACCGATGCATACGAATCCGTGGGGCTGCACAAGGACGGCACGACCTTCCCCATTGAGATCGAAGCCCGCAACATACATTACAAGGGCAGGCAAGTCAGGGCCGGAGTCATCAAGGACATCACCCGGGGCAAGCAGATGCAAGCCGAGCGCGACTCCTATCTCAATCTTCTGCAAAGCACCTTGAATTCGCTGGACAGCCTGATCATGGTCATTGACAAGGAACACCGCGTGATCCTGAGCAACTGGCATGGCCATGCGTCAGTGTTGGAGGAACTGCGCAACGCACACCCCCATTGTCATGAAATCCTTAAGAATCTGGAGCAGAGGTGCGAGGTGTGTCACCCGGGAGACACCTTCAGGGACGGCAAGGTCCGCCAGTATGAAGATCACGATCCCCTTGACGGCAGCTACAAGGATATCAGCGTCATTCCCATCTTCAATTCCCGGGGTGAAGTGGACTATGTTCTGAAGAATATTCGTGATGTGACGCAGCACAAGCGGGTCCAGGCGGAACTTCTTGCAGCCAAGCAGACCGCCGAACTCGCCAACAAAGTGAAGTCCGAATTTTTGGCCAATATGAGCCATGAGATCCGAACGCCTCTTAACGGTGTTCTCGGGATGCTACAGCTCTTGCAGATGACCAATCTCAATGGCGAACAAGAGGATTTCGTAAATACCGCCATGAGGTCTTCCCGGAGGCTGACACGCCTGCTTGCGGACATCCTTGATCTCTCCATGGTGGAACAGGAAAAACTCCAGTTGAGGATGGGGCCTTTTGACCTCGCGAAAACAGTGAGTGAATTGGCCGACCTTTTTACGCCCAGCGCCAAGAAGACCGGTATTGAGTTGCGAATCCACATCGACCCCACCCTTCCTGCGGAAGTGCTGGGAGATTCGTCCCGCCTTTTGCAGGTGTTCACGAACATGGTCGGCAATGCCTTCAAGTATACCCATACCGGCAACATAACCGTGGGAGCCCATCGCCTTTCATCCCTCAGGCAGGGACAATGCCGCGTTCTCTTTACTGTTGCCGATACCGGCATTGGCATCCCGGATGACAAGCTGGAGGCCCTGTTTCAGCCTTTTTCGCAGATTAGCCAGGGGTTTTCGCGAGAATTCCAAGGGGCTGGACTGGGGCTCTCCATCTGCAAGCGCCTGATTACCCTCATGGAGGGGAGTATTTGCATTGAAAGCAAAGAAGGGGCCGGGATTACAGTGTATTTCTCCATCCCCTTTCAATTGCCCCAGGCCCGGGAACAGGGAGCCCTTGACCAGGACCAAGCCGGAGTTGAGAATCCGTCATCTTTGCGGGTCTTGGTCGCTGAGGACGATGCAACAAGCCGGTTCGCGGTTGTGCAGCAGCTCAAAAAAAGCGGGCATGAGGCTGTTGCTGCTGAAGACGGTCAACAGGCATTGGACATTCTGAGCGACCAGGCGTTCGATGTGATCCTCATGGACGTGCAGATGCCCGTGCTTGACGGCGTTGGGGCGACCAAGGCCATCAGGGATGGGAAAGCAGGGCAGGACAATGCGTCGATTCCCATCATCGCCATGACGGCCTACGCCATGGTCGGTGACAAGGAAATCTTTTTGGAAGCGGGCATGGACGGTTACCTGGCCAAACCAGTGGAAATGGATGTGCTCAAGGCGGTTCTCGGCAAGGTTGCCGCCAAATCTTCGTAAATATTCACATCGAGCGTTTAATGGGGGGGACCCCGTTGAGGGGACACATTTCTCCTTCTCCGCCATATCCAGGCTCCCGGTATAGTGTGGGGCTGTTTTCTTTTCCAAAACCTCGCAATGCGTGATTTTTGCCGGTCATCAATCCGGCATGGGGGCGTGCCATACTCCTTGAACGCAGGTGAACCCCACTGAGATGCCCAACTCCCGCGAGCATAGAGTTCTGGAGAATACGCCATGAAAATCATCAGGACTGACAAGGAGATCGAAACTCCCTTCCTTGATACGTCTCTTGTGGATCTGGGGCATGAACTCAAGCTTCTGCCCGATGGAATAACGGAAAAGCAACTCTGTAAGGAAGTTGCTGACTGTGAACTGTTGCTCATGTGTTATACGCCTATTACTCGGGAGGTCATTGGGTCGGCTCCCAATCTACGAGGAATAGTTAAATATGGCGTGGGTATCGACGCCATTGACATTCCAGCTGCCCATTCCCGCGGCGTCTCGGTGGTCAATGTTCCGGAGTATGCCGAAGAGACCGTGGCGGAATGCGCATTCGCCATGTTGCTTGCTTTGGTGAAAAAGATATTGCCGATCCACAATGAAATGCAACGCCAGGCATGGGCTTGGCCGGAAGCACAGTGGCTGGGCGCGGACATTGCGGGCAAAACCATGGGTATCGTGGGCTGCGGCAAGATCGGCGCAAGCATGGCCCGCATGGCCGGGCCGGGGTTCCGGGCTCGGGTCGTCGGCTATGACCCCTGTCAAACCAGGGAAGACATGGCGCGGTGCGGAATTGAGAAGCGTGATGATTTGCGGGAAATGCTGGCTGAATGTGATTTCGTGTCCCTGCACGCCGTGCTGAATCCTGAAACCCGCCACATGATCGGTGAACACGAATTCTCCACGATGAAACCGAGCGCTATCCTGATCAACACTGCCAGGGGCGCGCTGGTGGACGAGGCTGCCTTGCTCAGGGCGCTCAAGGAAAAACGCATCGCCGGAGCCGGGCTGGACGTTTTCAGCAAGGAGCCGCTCAACAACAAGGACCATTTCCTGAGCGAATTGTACGCCATGGACAATGTCCTGCTGTTTCCCCACCTCGCCTTTTACACTGCCGAGGCCATGCACAGGTTGGAGCAAGAGACCCTGGAGCGCTGCCTGGAAATCATCGAGGGGCGGCCCGTGATCATCAAGTCCAGGGATCCGAGGCTCTGAGTGGTGAGGTGGTGTGGAGATTGTCTGGAACTGTAATTGTAGATACTATTTACATGTCTATCTACTGCTTGTTGATAGGTTCGTAAGGTACTGTTTACTGTTGTTGGTGTTTATCCTAATCCACAATGGGAAATGATCAGAAAGCTGATGAGTCCTCCAGGTGTAAAAGGCCTTAAGAAGCTCTTCACGTGTTGTTGCGTTCTTTCCTTTTTTGCAAGATTTGACATAAGACTCATAAATATGCAGAGCCTCTTCCGTGAAAAGTCTTTCATATACGTTAATCGAGCCCGCGTTTCTTGTATGGGGTGATGTGTTGTCTGTGTTAGTAAAATTGATAATTCCCTTCTTTTCTTTGAACGCAATTTGATCATAGTACATCCCCGTTGGTGTTGCTGGAAACCCATTGAGGATGTCAGGGACTGTAAATCCATTACTAGTCAGCGCTTCCATTGTTTCATGTTCTGGATTTTTTATGTTGAAATCGCCAAGAAGTATAAGCGCTCTTTCTTTTCTAAGTTCTGAGTTTGCTTTTTTTGAGAGATACTTAGCAATTGTTTCGATTTCTTTGATTCTTTCTTGAAGTCCTTCTCCATATTCTTTGCCATAAAAAATATGTACAGTACAAATATCAAACTTCAACCATCCTGCTTGAAAAGAAGCAATAAAGGGTGTTCTTCTGAACTGTTTTCCAGCTGTTACCTTCTTCCCCTTAATTTCGAAAGTACTTTTGCTGATCAGTAGATGAGGGGGAAGGACAATTTCTCCGGCAATATGCTGAAAGCTAACCTTGCGACGGTCAAAGACAAAAGCCATCCGTTCTCCATTACCTCCTCCTTTTATGTCCGCGACATCAGTGGCGATGTAATCCCACTTCCCGCCGAGAATTTTCATTACTTCTTCCCAAGGACCTAGCTCGTTGATTTCTTGAACCGCGACAAAGTCGAAACGAGATATTATTTCAGCGATATAAAAATAACTCTCTTTGAGGCGGTTCCCCCAGCCCCAGCCATTGGGCTTGCCAAAATCACGGATATTCCATGTGGCCAAGAGGAGGTTTTCTTCGGTATCTTTAGGAGGGACGAGGTTGTCCAACTGGTCCATAAGACCCAAGAGATTCTTGGTGACACGTGGTCTGTCTTTAGATTTTATTTTTGATTTCAGATAACTGTAAAAAGGCATTTCTCTTCTCCTGATGTGGCCTCGCTGTGTTATAGCGAGGGTAGTCGTCGTGCGCGACATAAAGGGAAGGAATGAATACAATTGATCAAGTATGCCATTTGATCTTTGTATAGAAAATACAAGCTGGCATGTAAACAGGTATATGCACTGTATATCGTGCCGTGTGCGTTTTTTTGGTGACGGGCCGTTGGATAGCATGATGGTCAGTATCCCAAAAGGATGATTTGTGTTGAGGGGAAGCTTGGGAGTACCTGTCCGGTGAGTTGGATATTCGACCCTGATTAGGGCTTCCCCTCTCGCCTCACCCCCCATTGCCACCCCCCAACCCGTACTTACCTCTATCCAAGGTTTCTTTCCTCACAAAGTGAGAAACCGATACTCGCCTTCCCAGGCGCGGGAAATGCGCCAAGATATACTCGGAGGTGGACCATGCAAGCCGCCATATACCAAGAATACGGACCGCCCGAAGTGCTGCGGGTCCAGGAAGTGGACACGCCCGAACCCGGTGACAAGGACGTGCTGGTCAAGGTCATGGCCTCGTCCGTGGGCTTTGGCGACCTCATTGCCCGCGACTTCAAGGCCGTGACCCCAGGCAGCTTCACCATGCCCTGGCTGTTCTGGTTCCTGGCCAAGCTCGATTTTGGCTTCAGCAAGCCCAAACGGCGGATCCTGGGTGCGGAATATTCCGGGGTGGTCGCGGCCGTGGGCAAGGACGTGACGCAATGGAAAGAAGGCGACCAGGTCTTTGGCTACCTGGCCCAGGCCTTTGGCGCGTACGCCGAGTATGTCCGGGTCAAGGAGAACGCGGTGCTCGCTCCCAAGCCCGAGGGGCTCAGCCATGAACAGGCCGCGGTGATCCCCTACGGCGCGCTCACGGCCATGAACCTGCTCAAGAAGGTTCATATCAAGCCGGGCAGCCGGGTCCTGGTCAATGGCGCGTCCGGCAACCAGGGCTCGTTCGCGGTGCAGTTCCTCAAGCATGCCGGAATGCACGTCACGGGGGTGTGCTCCACGCCCCGCGTGGAATTCGTGCGCTCCCTGGGCGCGGACCAGGTCATTGACTACACGCAAGAGGATTTTACCGGGCGTGGAGACAAGTATGACCTGATCTTTGACGTGCTGGGCAAGAGTTCCTTCAGCCGCGTCAAGAATTCGCTCACGGACAAGGGGCGCTATCTGCGGGCCAGCTTCAAGGCCAAGCACCTCTTGCAGATGCTGTGGACCGGGTTGTTCAGCAAGAAGAAGGTGGTCTGCGGCCTGGCCATGGAAAGCCCGGCAGACCTCGCGGCCATCAAGGAGCTGGTCGAGGCCGGAGCCCTGCGTTCCCCCCTGGACAGGACCTTTCCCCTGGAGCAAGTGGCCGGGGCCCACGCGTATGTGGAATCCGGCCAAGCCAAGGGCAAGATCGCGGTCAGCGTGGTTTCGGAGTAGGATACCGCGTCCGGCCTAGAGGCCGAACAGCCGGGCCGGGTTGTCCCGGCCCACGGCCCGGGCCAGGTCCGGATCCAGCTTGCTGAAGAACTTCATGGTCGGTGTCCAGCTTTCCGGGCCAATGGAGCGCCTGGAGCGGGGAGGCAGGAAGAACTGGTCCGCGCCGAGCAGGAAGCGGTCCGGGAAACGGGCGATGAGTTCGCTCCATTCCGGCTTGACCCCTTGGCCCACGACCACGGGCATGTTTTCGGCCAAGCAGTCCCTGGGGCTGATCTTGAAGCTCATGTACAGGTTGGGATGGGCCTCCAGGAGCCGTGTTATGAGCTCTACATCACGAGCCCCTGTATTGTCCCAGCCCACGTGGTCCCAAATGACCACCGCGTCCGGGGCATGATCCAGGAGTCTCTCGAATCGTTCAATATTGGCGGGCAAGCGCGCGGGATTGCAGTCCGGCAAGTGCTCGGGCAGGTCCATGTCCTGGACCACGGCCTCCATGTGGATGTCCAGGGCCAGGCCGGTCTCGGCCGCGATCTCGGCCAGGCGCAGGAACAGGGGATGGTCGGGAGGCGCGTTCTGGTGATGATGGTCCGGGCCCAAACAGAGATGTTCGGCCTCCAACTCGCCGAAACCCAAGGCGCCTGATCCGGCGATTTCCCTCGCCTTGGCCTCGAACCGCGCCAACAACTCCGCGCTGACCTCGCCCTGGGCCACGGCCTCCTGGATCATGGGGTTGAGGCTCTCGCCACCGGCCATGAAGGCCAGACGTCCGGGGTGGGCGGCCACCACCTCTTTGAGTTCTTCCAGGCTGAACGCGCCGGGATGGTCGGTTGTGGGCAGGGGAGGGGGCATGAGCACGATGGTGCGGACCCCGGCCTCGTCCATGGCCTCCACCGCGGCTTGGGCAGCGTCGAACAGGCTCTGGTTGCGTCCCCCGGCCAGAATGTGATCGTGCACGTCAATGATCCAGGGGTCGTCGGCAAAGCTGTCTTGGCCCAGGGCGGGCGGTCCGGACAGCAGGACAAGGGCCAGGACGCAGCAACAAACAAGACCGGACCAACGGCCCGTGGCGGGAAAATCCATGGCGTTCCTCCTGAATGGGATGGAGAGAGTCTCCCACACCCAGCAAGTGATACAACGGGAAACAGCAGCCGGAAGGGCGGCCCGGTGTTCGGGTTTGCTCAACTCCAACCCGCTGCTTGGGCCAGCACTGCCTTCAAGGCAGCAATATCCACGGGCTTGGCCAGGTACAGGTCCATGCCCGAGGCCAGGAACTTTTCCTTGTCCCCGGTCATGGCGTAGGCGGTCATGGCCACCACGGGCAGATTCCTGTTGTGCTCGCCTGCTTGGCCTTGCCTGATGGCCCGGGTGGCTTCCATGCCGTTCATGACCGGCAACTGCACGTCCATGAGCACCAAGTGGAAAGAGGATTCGCGCATCATGTCCAGGGCCTGCTCGCCGTGCACAGCGGTTTTCGCCCGGTGGCCCAGCTTTTCCAGCATCTTGGCCATGGTGAACCGGTTGACTTGGTCGTCCTCGACCAGGAGGATATCCAATCCGGTTTGCTTGAGCGTGGCCTTGGGTGCGGCAACGGCCGCGGCTTGGCCCGGGGCCTTGGCCAGGGGAAGAAAGACGTGGAAGGTCGCCCCCTGGCCCAGAGAGCTTTCCACGCACATGGCGCCGCCCATGAGCGCCACCAACTGCTTGGTGATGGCCAAGCCCAGGCCTGCACCCTGGTAGCTCCGGGAGTAGCTGTTTTCCGCCTGGGAAAACGCTTCGAACAAGCGTTCGAGCAAGGTCTCGTCAATGCCGATGCCCGTGTCGGCCACGCTGAAAAGGACCCCGGGCCGGCTGTGGTGACGGTCCGGCACGACGTGGGCGGACAGGGACACGGAGCCCCGGTCCGTGAATTTGATGGCGTTGCCCATCAGGTTGCCCAGGACCTGCATTAAGCGGGTGGAGTCGCCGAGCAGTGGTTCCGGGATCAAGGGGTCCGAGGTGATGTCCAGGCAGACGCCCTTTTGTTCGGCAGAGGGACAAAAAAGCTGGGACAGCGTATCCAGGGACTCGGCCAGGGAAAAGGGCCTGGCCGTGATGTTCAGCCCCCCGGCCTCGACCAGGGACAAGTCCAGGATGTCCGATAGCAGGGTTGTCAGCCTTTTACCCGATTGGATGGCAGTTTCCACGTATTCATTGTGGCTTTCGCGCGGCGGCGAGCTTTTCATGAGCTGGAGCATGCCCAGGATGCCGTTGAGGGGCGTGCGGATTTCATGGCTCATGTTGGCCAAGAACTCGGACTTGGCCTTGTTGGCGGTCTCGGCGGCCACCTTGGCTTCGGTCAATTCGTCCTCGATCTGTTTGCGTTCGGCAATGTCCATGTGCGTGCCGAGCAAGCGCTTGGCCTTGCCTTGTTCGTCCTTTTCCACCACCCTGCCCCGGTCGAGGATCCATTGCCACTGCCCGGCCTTGTTGCGCAGCCGGAACTCCATTTGAAAGGGCTGGCCGCTTTCCATGTGGCTGGTCAGTATTTCCATGGTCTTGGAAACATCCTCGGGGTGCAGCAGGGAACTCCAGGTGTCGAATTCCTGGGGCATCTCATAGGGCGCATACCCGAGCATGGTATACCAGCGGGGACTGAAATAGACCTCGCCCGTGTCCACATGCCAGTCCCAGACCGCGTCCCGCACCGACTCCAGGGCCAGGGCCATGCGTTCCTCGCTCTTGGCCAAGGCGTTTTCCGCTGCTCTTCGGGGAGTGATGTCTTGGCAAAAGGCCATGAACCGGTTGCCGCTTAAGCGCACCGCGTCGAGCATGACCGCGACCTGGCCGCCGTCCTTGCAGCGGAGAATGGTCTCGGTTTGCAGGCGTCCCGTTTCCTTGAGCCGGGCAAAGGAGGGCGTTGCAGGCGAGTCGAATTCCACGGGACTCGCGGAAAGGTCGGGAATGGACATGTGCAGCAGTTCCTCGCGTTCAAAGCCCACCAAGCGGCATGCCGCGGTGTTCACGTCCACGTACCTGCCCTTGCCGTCGGCAATGAACATGGCCATGGGCGAACTTTCCACATAGACCGAATGCTTGGCTTCGCTCTGGCGCAGGCTTTGGCGAACCAAGCGCACGCTGCGCCGCAGGGTCCATACCCAGAACCAGGACGCGATGATCAACACACCCAGCACGGCGAGGCCCCAGCCGAGTTGGGCCAAGGTCGCGTCGGACACCCCGGATTCGCCGCCCACCCATTGCTGGTAGAGCTCATGCATCCGCGCATGGGGGATCTGGTCCATGGCCTTGTCCAGGATGGAAAAGAGCATGTGGTCTTCCCGCGCCGTTGCCGCGGAAAGCCTGTTGAGATAGCCGCTGTCCCCGGCAATGTGCAGGTTGGACAATCCTTGTTCCTGGATCAGGTGGGAGGCGTACATCTGGTTGGTGATCAAGGCGCCGCATTGTCCGGTGGAGACGGCGCGCAAGCCCTCCAGGTTGTCCATGACCGGAATGGGCGAAATATGCGGGTATTGCCAGGCAAGGAAGTCGTTGACCGCGTAGTTGGCCACGGTGCACACATCAGCGCCGTCAAGGTCGCCCATGGTCTCCAGGGGCGAGGAGCGCTGGGTGACCATGACGTAGGGGACTTTCACAAAAGAGTCGGTAAAGGTCAGGTATTCGGAGCGGGCGTCGGTTTGGGCGATGCCCACGATGATGAATTGGTCTCCGGTCTTGGAGTACTCCACGAGTTCGTCCCAGGTGGCGAAGACCCTGGCCGTGAACTCGAAATCCAAGACGTCCTCGATTTCGTGCAGCACGTCCACGAGAAAGCCCTCATACTCGCCGTATTCATTGATATAGGCGTTGGGCGGGGCGGAATAGCCCGTGAGGATGTCGATCCGGCCCCGGTGTTCCTCAAGCCAGGCGTGTTCCTCTTCGGTCAGGAAGTCGTGGGCCATGGCCGAACCCGGCGTTGAGAAGCACCACAGCAAGGATACGAGGATGGATGCCCAAAAAGAGGCGTATACTGGCTTCATCCCAATTAGTCGCCTTGTGGTCTTGGTTTCCCGGAGCATTGGTTGAGCATGGTGAAAACTCCCCCCATAGGATGAACGTAGACCACAAAAGAATCAGTATGTCCAGGAGAGAATTCCTTTCCGGCGACGTGACTGCTTGCCCTTTGCCTTTGGCCACCCTTGTGTTTCCCGAGGCCAAGGGCCGCGTATTGACGTCCACTTCTGGACAAGGCGGAGGAAACATGTTTTTTTAGAATGGAGACGGGAAGCAAGTGCCGGGGGGACGCTCGGGCCGGTGCATTTCTCGCGGATGTGGACGCGACGAACAAGTGGTGTGAAAATCCTTGGCAGCGCCCATGACTCAACGCACGACCATGACCAATCAAGAGCTGCTGGCCGAACTCCAAGACTTGCGCCGCCAGGTACAGGAACTGGAGAAGGATATGGCAGTGCAGGCCGAGAGTGAAAAGACCTATCGCTCGGCCATAGAGAACATTCCGGATATTTACTACCGCACCGACGCCGAAGGGGTGATTATTCTGGCCTCGCCCTCGGCTGCCGACTTTTTCGGTTTCGATTGCGTTGACGAACTCATTGGGCGCAAGGTGGAGGATTTTTACCACTCTCCGGAAGACAGGCAGGCCTTTTTGGCCAAACTTGCGGAAAAAGGAGTGGTGCGCGACGAGGAAGTGACCCTTAAGCTCCGCGACGGCAGTCCGGTCCGGGTCGCCACCACCAGCACCCTGCAACGGGACGAATCGGGCCGGGTGCTGGGCGTGGAAGGCGTGGCTCGGGACATTCGCGTGCGCGAGCAGGCCGAGGACCCCGGCCAGGGGAATAAAAGCCTGCTCGAACTGGCCCTGGACGCTTCAGGCACCGGTGTCTGGGATTGGGACCTGACGGATGGGGGAATGTCTTTTTGCCCCCGCTGTTCGGCAATGCTCGGGTATGCGCCGGACGAACTCAACGCCCTTGGGGACGCCTGGGATAGCCTGCTCCATCCCGATGATTTTGCTCGGGTCAAGGCCTTGGCCGGGGCGCACACGGGCCAGGGCCGCCCCCTTGAAATCGAGGTCCGGATGCGGACCAAGGCCGGACAGTGGCGGTGGGTACTGGCCCGGGGCAAGGCCGTGGCTTGGGAAGACGGGGGAGAGCCCCAGCGCATGGCCGGCGTCCTAGAGGACATCCACGACAAGCGGGTGGGCCGGGAGCGCATGGAAGCGCGGTTCGAGGAGCTGCAGGCCCTGGGCTCCCTGTCCACTGGCGTGGCTTTGAGCACATCCATGGATGACGTGGTGAACGCGGTCCTGGACAATGTGGTTGAATTTTTGGCTCCGGACTTGGCCGTGCTTTTTATAGGGCGCGAAGAGTCCATGGAGCTTGCCGGGGCGCGCACCACCTTACCCACCTTGGACAATGACACATTTCACCAGCGCAAGCTCGGTGACTGTTTGTGCTCCATGGCCGCCCAATCCACGAGCCCGATGTTTTCCTTAAACGTCCGCCATGATCCGCGCTGTGAGGCCGGTGAATGCAAGTTGTCCGGGATCAGTTCCGTGGCGTGTTTGCCCATGCTCAGCCGGGGCAAGGTCATCGGCGGGCTGGGGCTGGGGTCGGAGCGGGAACGGGACTTTTCCGCACGTGAACCCTATTTGCAGTCCCTGGCCGCAGTGGCCTCCACCGGAGTGGTCAACGCCTTGCTGCACCAAGACGCCCTGCGCCACGCCAAGTCCCTGGAAGCCGAAGTCGCGGCCCGCACCGAGGCCCTGACCAAATTCCGCAATGCCGTGGAGCACTCCTCGGCCTCCATCGTGATCACCGATCCCCAGGGCTGTATCGAGTACGTGAATCCGTACTTCACCAAGCTGACCGGCTACACCCTGGACGAGGCCCTGGGGCAAAATCCCAGGATTCTCAAATCAGGAGACCACGACCCGGCCTTTTACCGGGACATGTGGTCCACGATCCTGGCCAAGGAAACCTGGCGCGGCGAGATCCGCAACCGCCGCAAGGACGGCGCGCTGTACTGGGAGGACGCGACCATCTCCCCCCTGGTGGACCCGGACGGAAAAATCACCAACTTTGTGGCGGTCAAGGAGGACATCACCGCGCGCAAGGAGCAGGAAGCGTTCTTGCGCACCCTGCTCGACGCCATTCCCATCCCGGTGTTTTCCAAGGACAGGCTGGGCCGCTATCTCGACGTGAACCGGGCCTTTGAAGACTTCTTCGGGGTCACGCGCGGCGAGATGGCGGGCAAGACCGTGTTCGACATGCACCCCCGGAATTTCGCCCAGGTCTATTACGCCAAGGACGAGGAGCTGTTCCAGCGGGGAGGCATGCAGCAGTACGAGTCCAAGGCCCGGGCAGCCAAGGGCAGGGTCTGCCACATGATCTTCAACAAGGCCGTGTTCTCCAATGCCCAGGGCGAGGTTGCCGGGCTCATCGGCACGGTCCTGGACATTACCGAGCGCAAGGCGATGGAAGATGCGCTGATGGAGAGCACGGAACGTTTCACCAACCTCGCGGACAAGCTCAAGGACCGGATGATTTTTTACAGCCACGGCCTGGACGGCAAGCTGCTGGACATCAGCGGCGGGGTCAGGCTCTTGGGCTATGATTTCCCCGAGCAGGTCCTGGGCAAGCATTGGCGCGACATCGCGCAATGGAGCGAGGTGTGCGCGGCCAAGGCCGAGAATGTCCTGGCAGGCCTCGGCGAGGGCAAGGACGAACCCGTGCCCCTGGACATGGCCTGCCTGGACAACGCGGGCAATCACCGGGAGTTGCTGCTGTATCCCTTTGCGGTCAAGGATGCGTCAGGGGCTCCGGTCCGTATTGAAGGCGTGGCCATTGACGTGACCGAGCAAAAGGACAGGGAAAGGGAGATGCGGCTGTTGACCCGGGCCATGGACAACGCCACCGTGTCCGTGGTCATCACGGACGCCCACGCGGCCATCACCTACGTGAATCCCCAGTTCACGCGCTCCACCGGCTACACGCGCGAGGAAGCCCTGGGCAACAATCCCAACGTCCTGCGCTCGGGCATGCACGAAGACGAGTTCTACGCCGACATGTGGCGGACCATCAGCCAGGGCGAAACCTGGCAAGGGGAGATCATCAACAAGCGCAAGGACGAGTCCACCTTCTGGGAATGGGCCACCATCTCGCCGGTGCGCGACGAAACAGGCGCCATCGCCCATTTCGTGGCGGTCAAGGAGGACATCACGGCCCGCAAGGAGTTGGAGCGGCTCAAGGAAGACGTGGACAGGATCATGCGCCATGACCTGAAAACCCCGCTCAACGCGGTCATCGGCTTGCCGACCCTGCTGGTGGAGGATGAGAACCTCACCAAAGACCAACTGGAGATGGTGCGTATCATCGAGGATTCTGGCCGCAAGATGCTGGGCATGATCGATCTGTCCCTGGACATGTTCCACATGGAGACCGGCAACTACATCTACCGCCCGGCCCAAGTGGACGCCTTGGCCGTGCTGCGCCAATTGGGCGAGGAAAACCGGGCCAGGCTGCAGGGCAAGGACCTGGGCCTGCGGCTGCGCTTCCAGGACCGGGAAGCCGCTCCCGAGGACTCGTTTTGGGTCTGGGCCGAGGAGCGGCTCTTGTACCCCTTGCTGGGCAATGTGATGACCAACGCCATTGAGGCCTCGCCTCCGGGCGGCCGCATCACGGTATCCTTTGAAGAGCAGGTCCGAAGCCCTGACAGCGGCGTGCAGAACATCACCGTGGCCAATCAGGGCGCCGTGCCCCAGGTGATCCGCAAGCACTTCTTCCAAAAGTACAAGACCCACGGCAAGTCCGAAGGCACGGGGTTGGGCACGTATTCGGCCAAACTCCTGGCCGACGCCATGAATTACGTCATGTCCATGGAGACCTCGGACAACGAGGACATGACCTGGATCAGCCTGTGTTTGCCCAAGGACCTGAAAACACCGGTGTAGCAGCTGCCAAGATATGTGCTCCCACGCTTGGGGACAATGCCTTGGAACGGGCGGCACGCCCGCCGCGCCGTGAAGCCCTTGGACTGGACAGGGGTGAGGAAAGCGGGCAAAGTCCAGTAAGATGGGGCCATTTCTTCAGATCATTGCCATGTGGTCTCTTGCCATCGGGTGTGCCGAGAAGGACAAGGAGAGCGGAAGGCGCGGCTGAAGTATTCTTTCTGTTTGCAGCCGCGATGTTGAGGCTTTGTCACGGGAGGGATGAGATGAAGGGGATTGCCGGTGTTTTCCCGGGCGTGTGCGTGGCGTTGGCGGTATGGTGTTGCCTGGCCTGCGGGCCCGGGCCGGCCCTGGCCGAGGAGGGCCGGGTGTACATCTTCATGGACGAGCCCCTGGAGCCCTATGTGATCGGCGAATTGGGAGAAGTTTGCCATGAAGGGATGTCCCATGACATTGTGGCCGAGATATTCAGCCGTTTGGGCCTGGAGTTCGAGATTCGGCTCGTGCCTTGGGCCAGGGCACTGAAAACCGTGGAACACGGCGAGGCCGACGGTTTGCCCATGCTCATGCGCAACGAGGAGCGCGAGGCCTATATGGTCTTCACAGACATGATCCTGGAAGAGCGGGAACTCTTCTATTATCTTCCCGAGCGTTTGGGGGATATCCAGTGGCAGGAGTTCAGCGACCTCAAGGACATGACCTTCGGCCTGGTCAGCGGGTATACATACGGCGAGGATTTTCTCGCGGCCCTGGATCAATACGGGTACGAAGTCCAGTACACCCAGGCCTCGGAGAGCGCGTTTCGCCAGTTGGCGGTCGGGCGGGTGGACATTGTCCTGGACAACGAAGCCACGTTCATGGCCTTGGCCTCGGAAAATCCGGAGTGGCGGGAAACCATCAGCGCCATGGACAAACCCGTGTCCAGCATTCCCTGGCACATGGGCATCTCCCGCCTCTCTCCTTTGACGGAGCGGGTGGAGGAAATCAACGACATCATTGCGGACATGCATGGGGACGGCAGCTTCGAAGCGATTAAAGCGAGGTACTGAGTGTGAGTCTGAGATCCGTGCCCCTGGGAAAGCGCCTCAACTTCACCCTGACCCGCAATGTGGTCTTGGTGGGCTTGGCCATCAGCTTGCTGGTGGGAGCCATGCGCATCCATATGCTCCTGGAGAGCACGGTGCAGGATATCAACGACTCCACGTCCCTGCTCATCGAGGCCGTGGCCGAACCCACGGGGCAGGCCGCCTATCTCCTTGACCCAGTGCTGGCGGAAAGGGCCGTGGCCGGGCTCACAGCGTCTCCCTACGTCAGGTCCGTGGTCGTGGTCGACGACTTCGGCACGGAACTCATTGCGTACTCCCATTCCGGGGAGCCCTCGGAGCCCGGGTTTTGGCTCAATCTGTTCAGCGCGGATTATCGGGCGGAATACGACGTGCCCTTGTACGCCTACGGCAGATGGGTCGGGCAACTGAAAATCAGCATGAATCCCAGCCGAGTGGGCCAGGACCTGCAGTCCATGGTGCACGCGGAGATCCTGGGCTATCTCGTGTTGTTCGCGCTCATGGCCGGGGCCTTGTCCCTGGTGTTCTATATCGTGCTTACCCGTCCCCTGGCTCAATTGGAGCGGGTGTTGGCCCGGGCGGCCCCGGAGGGGGACATGGAAGGGGTCGAGCCCGTACCCATTCCCCGGGGCCATGAAAAAGACGAGATCGGCTCCTTGGCCGCCAGCTTCAACAGTTTGCTGACCCGGCTGGGCAAGGGCGTGGCCAACCTGCGCGAGACCAAGGCCAAACTCGAGGAAAGGGAATCCCATTTCCGCGGCCTTTTCGAGAACACGGGCGCGGCCACGGTGGTCTATACCCCGGATTCGGTGATCACTGATTGCAATCCCACCTTCGAGAGCCTGAGCGGCTATTCCAAGGAAGAGATAGTGGGCGGGATGCGGTGGCTCGATTTTGTGCCAGATGCGGGTTTCGGCCTCCTGAACCCGGCCACGCGGCCTGAACCGGGCGTCACCAGCGAGGCGGAAGTGACCGTGGTGACCAAGGACGGCAAGGAACTGACCTGTTTTGTCCAGGTGGCGGCCATGCCCCTGGGCGGGGACCAGGTGGCCTCGTTCGTGGACATCACCGAGCGGAAACAGACGGAAGAGGCCTTGCGCCGAGCCTTGGACCGCATCTCTTTCCACGTGGACAACTCGCCCCTGGCCGTTGTGGAGTGGGACAGGGGCGTTCAAGTGAGGATCTGGTCTTCCCGGGCCGAGGAAATCTTCGGCTGGACGCGGGAAGAAGCCATGGGCAAGAACTGGCAAGACTTCGCCTTTGTGCATCCCGATGACGCGGTTGCCGTGGAGGAACACATCAAGTTGCTGCAGGGCGGGGCGACCTTCGCCACCAGCGAAAACCGCAACCTGCGCAAGGACGGCAGCGTGGTCCATTGCCAGTGGTACAACTCCGTGCTCAGGGACGAACAGGGCGAAGTGGTGGCCATCCTGTCCCAGGTGGCGGACGTGACCGCGCTCAACGAGGCCATGGCTTCCCTGGCAAAGTCCAAGCTCGTGGCGGAAGAGGCCAACCAGGCCAAGTCCGAGTTCCTGGCCAACATGAGCCACGAGATCCGCACACCCCTCAACGGCATCCTGGGCATGCTGC
>QZKZ01000118.1 GCA_004796465.1 Desulfovibrio sp. | reverse complement strand
GAGTCGGGGTGAGCGTTACTCGCAAGGGATTATATTGGGTAGAATGGGAGAACGCCTCTACTGCAACCCCTGTGTTGGAAATCGTCCATATCTGCGATGCGGATGCAACATGAGGAAGGGCAACTTCAACCCTTGGATACTGGTCGCCCATTCCCCTCGGCTCAAATTCGTGTAACCAGGCCACCCAAAGGGATGATCTTCCGTCGGAAAAAGTGAACCGGTACAGCCGGATGTCTCCTTCAGTCGGGACCTGCTCCGCGCTGGAAAAGCCATCCAACTCGGCCACCAGAAACGTCATGGCGTGAACCGCGGGCCAGGGCGATCCGTCGCTGGAGAGCAGCCCCATGAAGGGATTGGGCCAGGCAAGGGCCTCAAGACCCTGGTCCCAGTCCATAGGCATACCCACGAAGACCTTTTCTGCGCCTCCGGCAAAGCGGGCCACAAAGACCTTGATCAACAACCTAGCTTGCTCGGCTCGGTACCACTCAACAGCCTGTGCATGGCGCATCCGCCGGGGGCCTTTCATCTGAAACAAGATGTCCGCAGCCCTTGGAATTTCCAGTTCCGGGTAAGCATGGGTTGTCTGAACAGCCGTAAGCAATGGTTCAGTTCGCGATTCAAGATCCCAAACCACGGCTGTGTTGCCTGCCGCTTCCATCTCCCTGCGCACCCAGTTGAAAAAGCCTTGAGCCCCCTGATGCCAGGAGCCATTGCCTGCGGCGTCAAGTATGTCGTACTCGCCTGTTGCCGCCAGAATACGCCGGTCCAGTTCCAAGCTTCGCAGAATGCCCTCCCGGTATCCCGGGTCTAGCCGGTTCAGGTAATCCTGCAGGAAAGGTTCTGGATCATCACCTTGGGGATTCTCTATAAAGAAATCATTGGGTCTCAGGCCGGAAGGGATAATCTTTACCTCGGGATCAGCCTCCTGAGCTGCATTGCGGGCCAGGGCCAGAAGCTGGAAATAATCGTCGATGCTTCCGGTCCAAAAGGCCGGATTGCCTGCTTCATTGCCGATTTGGTAATGATGCACGCCGGAGACGAGCCCGGGCATGTCCCCCACGCCGTCATGGTCGTAGCGTTCCACCACAGCGGCAACCCAGGATGCGTAGTCCTCCAAGTGTTCTGGTTTGGGCAGGCGATCCGCGTTCTCCATAAGCGCCCTGGCGACCAGGGGTAGTCCCTCGGGGGCATAGCTATGCGGTCCGGAAAACCACCCCTTGCCCATGCGCAGGGTGAACACCAGATGAAATCCATGCGCCTGCCAGTGACGGACCGCAGCATCCAGTTCGTCCCATTCGTACTGGTGCTGCCCGGCTTGTGGTGATGTTGGTTCTACTTGGTTCCAGCCCACAAGGGCGAAATTGACCCAACCGGCACCCGTTCTTGCCAACTGTTCTGCGATCGGCGCCTGTTGATAACGTTCATCCAAGGGGAAGACATAGTCAATGCCAAAACGGGACTCGCTGCCAAGGCCCGCCCTGGCGTGGCTGGGTTCGAAAAAAACGAGCAAAACCATGCAGAAAAGACCTACCAACAATCGGAACCTAAACGTGCAGCAGTGCATGCTCTCTCTCCTGTCGGGAATGGTGGTAACCCTTGGTCGTCAATGAAAACAAAAAGCTATAGCCACGGAGGTGAATCATGCACTGTCACGTTGTAAATAAAAATGCTATCTTGTCCACCCTGCGGCATTTCTACAACTTTATAATAGAGCACTACAGGAGTTCCCAAGGCGTGAGCAGGGTTGGATAGTTGTTTGAGGATGTCAGATGTAGTATTTTCCTCATGTAAAAAGAGCACTTCACCATAGTGCAAATCCACCTCGCATCCATGCAACCCGTTAATGCCCGAATTATGGCTGATATCGCCGCACCCCACCAGGAACCCATAATATACATTGTTTTCCTCAGTCCCTGCTGGAGTTGCATATACGAGCACAATCGCCAGGATAACGGCCAAAAATATGGGAAAATCATTGTATTTCAAGAGGGGCATGGTTAATCTCCGATAGATGGGTGCCCTGCCCACGTGGGAACATTTGGTGGGGATTTTTATTGGG
>QZKZ01000169.1 GCA_004796465.1 Desulfovibrio sp. | reverse complement strand
CCCTTCAGCAACCTGCTGACCCAAGGCATGGTGCTCAAGGACGGGGCCAAGATGTCCAAGTCCAAGGGCAACGTGGTCGACCCCAATGAAATGGTCGGCAAATACGGCGCGGACACCGTGCGTTTGTACTGCCTGTTCGTGGCCCCGCCGGACAAGGAGTTCGATTGGTCGGACGAAGGCATCCAGGGCGCACACCGCTTTCTCCAGCGGTTGTGGCGCTTGGTCCAGGAGAACGGGGACTCGCTCCAAGCCGTGGCCCCCTGCTCGTTCACCGCGGCCGAGGCTGACGACGAAACTACCAAGGAAATGCGCCACAAGGAGCACGCCACGGTCAAGAAGGTGGGCGACGACATCCGCGACCGCTTCCAGTTCAATACGGCCATTGCCGCGGTCATGGAGCTGACCAACACCATGTACCATCATGTGGAGGAGTTGAAGACCACGGACAAGGGCAACAAAGCGCTGTCTTCGGCTATTGCCTCGGCGCTGACCCTGCTCTCGCCCATGGTCCCCCATGTGTGCGAGGAGCTGTGGCGTGATTTGGGCCACAGCGAGCCCCTTTCAGCCGCCTCCTGGCCCGAATACGACGAAGCTGCCCTGCAAACCGACCAGGTGACCATCGTGGTCCAGGTCAACGGCAAACTCAGGGCCAAGATGGACGTGCCTGCCCAAGCGGCCAAGGATGAAATTGAAAAAATGGCCCTTGGCGAGGCCAACGTGGAAAAACATATAGCGGGCAAGACCATCCGCAAGGTGGTGGTCGTGCCGGGGAAACTGGTCAATGTGGTTGCAGCGTAGCGTCTTCTCTCTGCTGGCAGTGGCGGTGTTCCTGTCCACCTCGGGCTGCGGCGGCTACCAATTCACGGGCGAGCCCTTGGTCATGCCCGAGGGCCACCGGCTCCTGTGCATTGACGAAATCGACAACCCGACCATGGAGACCTGGCTCAGCCCCATGCTGCGCTCCATGATCCGCAACGAGCTGACCCGGCGCGGCGACGTGGAGTGGACCAGCCGGGCCGGGGCTGATGCGCTGCTCACCGTGCGCATCAAGCGCTACCTCGTGGAAGCCCGTATCCAGGATTCCTCGGACTTCACCCTGAAAAAGATGGTCGAAATCCAGGTAGACGCCGAACTGACCCGCACCAGCGACAACACCCAGCTCTGGCAGTCCGGCACCGTGGTGTCCCACGAGACCTACCTTACGGACGGTGAGTTGCCCGCTGCCCGGAGCCGGGCCGTGGAAAAGGCGGTCAGGGAACTGGCCGACCGCATGGGCCACGCATTTTAAGCCCCGCGCGCCTGTCAACGGAACATCTGTTCCGCCTGGTCCAGAACATGCCGGGAGGGTCCGCCATATCGGCTCCTTCCCGGCGGACGCGGCGGCAACGCCGCCCTTGCGCCATTTGAGCGCCCCATTTCAGCCATGTCCAGACCAGGATTCACCTTTCTTGCCTGTCCCGATGCGGAACTGATCCGGGGGCGCATCGACGCCCTGGCCAAGGAATTTCCCGCTTCAGGGGGCATGGGCCAAACCAGCTACGAGCGCCGGGTGTTCTGGGGCGAAGAGGGCTTGCCGCCCGCCTTTTGGGAGGGTCTCACCCTGCAGAGCCTCATGGGCGCGCCCAAGCTGCTGGTGGTGCGCCAGGCCAACAAGCTCCTGGCCGAGCACTGGCGCAACCTGGTCCCCCACTTGAGCCGCTTCCACGAACAGGCCTGGCCCATGTTCTGCCTGGAAGTGGAATACAAGCGCAACCAGCCCTCGGTGCCCAAGCACATCACCAAGCACAAATTTTGGACATTCGCCCACAAGCAGGGCTGGGTCTGGCAGTCGCCCGGTTTGGACGCGAGGGGGTTGAGGGAGATGATCTCGGCTTGGGCCAAGGCCAAGGGATTGACCTTGGAGCGCGGGGTGCTGGACACGCTGGTTGAGGCGCTGCCCCTGAATGCGGCCGCGGTCCACCAGGAGCTGGCCAAGCTGGAACTTGCCGCTCAATCGAATGGAGCCGTGGACCAGCGCATCGCAGCCCTGGTCAGCTTCACCCCGGACATGGACGTGTTCGCCTTTATCGACGCCTTGCAGCGCGGAACCACCCCAAGCGAGACCTGGCGCAAGATCCTCAAATCGCAGCTCAGCGGCGAGGAGATGTGTTTTTCCTTTCTGGCCATGGTCTTGCGCGAGGCCCGCATTCTGTGGCAACTGTTGTTTAGAGAGGGGGGCGTGCGCTTGCCCCAGCGGGTGCTCACCGCCAAGCAGAACCTGGCCAAGCGCCTCGGCCCGGCCAAGCTGGCGCGCATCTGGGACTTGGCCTGGGAAGCGGAGCTGGGGGTCAAGTCCGGGGAGCGCTCCACGGACCAAGCCCTCGAAAGGCTGGTGGCCGGACTCACGGAACTTTTTCGGCCGCCGCCGTCCGGGTACGCAGGGGCGAGGCGTCCGTTCCAGGGAGCGCGTCCGTGACATACGGGATTCCTTCTACCGGGAAAAGGGCCATTGCAGGCCACGAGCCCTTGACCGCGAGATTCCTGGACTTATTATGAGCGAGCAACCCCATTACCACGGCCATCGCGAACGGCTGAGGCAACGGCTCCTCAAGGACCCCGGCCAGTTGGCCGACTACGAACTGCTGGAACTGATCCTGGCCCAGGCCATCCCGCGCCGGGACACCAAACCCCTGGCCAAGGAACTGCTGGCCACGTTCGGCACCATTCGCGGCGTGTTCATGGCTCGGGCTGACGAGTTGCAGAAGATTAAGGGTTTTGGTCCGGGCTTGGCTACCTTTTGGGTGCTGCTCAAGGAGTTCCGGGCCCGCTTCAGCGAAGCGCCGGTCAAGGAGCGGGTGGTGTTTTCCAGCCCCTCTATCGTGGCCGAGGTGGCCATGGCCAGGCTGGGCGAAAACAGCACCGAGGAAATGTGGATGGCCCTGGTGGACACCAAGAACCGCCTCATTTCCTGGGAACGGGTGGCCAAGGGCACGGTGGGCCAAGCCCCGCTCTACCCCCGCGAGGTCTTGGCGGCAGCTCTCAAGCACGAGGCAGCAGGCATCATCCTGGTGCACAACCACCCGGGCGGAGACCCCAACCCCTCGCGCCAGGATGTGGAGCTCACCGAGCGCATCGCCAGGGCGGCCCACGACTTGGGTGTGCGGCTCCTAGACCATGTGATCGTGTGCGAGGACGACTACTACAGTTTTCAGAGCGAGGACAGGATCTGACATGGCGCGCACTGCTGTTCTTTGCCGTGTGAGCGGCCGGGTGCAAGGCGTGTGGTTCCGCGCCTGGACCCAGGAAACCGGGCAAGGGCTCGGGCTCACGGGCTGGGTGCGCAACCTGGCTGACGGCCGCGTGGAAACCCTGGCCCAAGGCGATTCGTCAGGGGTGGACGAGTTCCGCGCCTTGCTCTGGAAGGGGCCGCGACTGGCCGAGGTGCGCGAAGTGGAATGCGCGCCCGCGGAGCCCGAACCCCTGGCGGATTTTGAGGTTCGGTATTAATATCAAGCATTGCCGGTCCCATGCACAAACAGGCAAGGACCGGGACAACCATATACGCTGTACGGAGACACCCCATGAGCGATGAACGCCATTTCAACCCTGACGCGCCGGGCAGCCCCATGGGCCAGGACCACGGCCCCCTGCCCGTGCAAGACGACACCCCGCGCGACGAGGATATTCCCTCGTCCATGCCGGTCCTGCCCGTGCGCGACATTGTGGTCTTCAATTACATGATCCTGCCCCTGTTCGTGGGCCGGGAAAAATCCATCCAGGCCGTGGAAGCGGCCCTCAACTCCACCCGCTACTTGCTGGTCCTCACGCAAAAAGACGAAAAAGTGGACGAGCCGGACACGGGCGACCTCTACGACGTGGGCACCGTGTGCATGGTCATGCGCATGCTCAAGATGCCGGACGGCCGCCTCAAGGTCCTGGTCCAGGGCGTGAGCCGGGCCAGGGTCTCGGAATTCGGCGAGGCCGAGGGCCACACCACCGCCGAGGTGGAGCTGATCCAGGAAACCGAGATCACCGAGCCGACCCTGGAACAAGAAGCCATGATGCGCGCGGCCCGCGAGCAAAGCGAGCAAATCTTGTCCCTGCGCGGCATCTCCGCCTCGGACATCATGTCCATCCTGCAATCGGTCAACGACCCGGGGCGCCTCTCCGACCTCATTGCCTCCAATCTGCGCATCCAGGTGGCCAGCGCCCAGCAGATACTGGAATGCATCGAGCCCACCAAGCGCCTCAAGCTGGTCAACGAACAGCTGGTCAAGGAAGTGGAAGTGGCGTCCATGCAGGCCAAGATCCAGAACATGGCCCGCGAGGGCATGGACAAGGCCCAGAAGGACTTTTTCCTGCGCGAGCAGATGAAGGCCATCCGCAAGGAACTGGGCGAGGCCGGCGAAGAAAGCGACGAGATGGAAGAGCTGGCCCAGGCCCTGAAAAAGGCGGGCTTGCCCAAGGAGGTCAAAAAAGAGGCGGACAAGCAGCTCAAGCGGTTGACCTCCATGCATCCCGACTCGTCCGAAGCCACCGTGGCCCGCACCTATCTGGACTGGATCGTGGAACTGCCTTGGAAAAAGCTGTCCCGTGACCGTCTGGACATCAAAGAGGCCAAAAAAATTCTCGACCAGGACCACTATGACCTGGAAAAGGTCAAAAACCGCATTCTGGAATACCTGTCCGTGCGCAAGCTCAATCCCAAGATGAAAGGCCCGATCCTCTGCTTTGTAGGGCCTCCGGGCGTGGGCAAGACCTCCCTGGGCCGGTCCATCGCCAGAGCCTTGGGACGCAAGTTCCACCGCATTTCCTTGGGCGGCATGCGCGACGAGGCCGAGATTCGCGGCCACCGCCGCACCTACATCGGGTCCATGCCAGGGCGCATTGTCCAGGGCATCAAGCAGGCCGGGACCCGCAACCCCGTGTTCATGCTCGATGAAATCGACAAGGTGGGCGCGGACTTTCGCGGCGATCCGTCCTCGGCCCTGCTCGAGGTATTGGACCCGGAACAAAACCATTCCTTCTCGGACCACTACCTCAATGTGCCCTTTGACCTCTCCAAGGTCATGTTCATCTGCACGGCCAACATGCTGGACACCATTCCGCCCGCGCTTTTGGACCGCATGGAGACCATCCGCCTGCCCGGCTACACTGAGCAGGAAAAGATCAAGATCGCCCGGCGCTACCTGATCCCGCGCCAGACCGAAGAAAACGGCCTGAAAATGGAAGACGTGCTCATGTCGGATAAGGTGCTCTCGCGCATTATCCGCGAATACACCCGCGAGGCGGGCCTGCGCAATCTTGAGCGCGAAATCGGGTCTGTGTGCCGCAAACTTGCCCGGCGCAAGGCAGAGGGCGAGGAAGGACCTTTTCGCGTCACCGTGCAGTCCCTGCGCAAGCTTCTGGGCGTGTCACACCACCTGGACGATGAAAAGGAAAAGGAACTGCCCCCGGGCGTTGCCCTGGGATTGGCCTGGACCCCTTACGGCGGCGAGGTCCTGCACATCGAAGCCTCGACCATGACCGGAAAAGGCAAGCTGACCCTCACGGGCAAGCTCGGCGACGTGATGAAGGAAAGCGCCCAGGCCGCCCTGTCCTACGCCAGGGGCCGGGCCGACGACCTGGATATTGACCCGGAATTCGGCGAAAAAACCGACATCCACATCCACGTGCCCGCCGGGGCCACGCCCAAGGATGGCCCGTCGGCAGGGATAACCCTGGTTGCCTCCCTGGTCTCGGCCCTGACCAACAAACCTCTCAACGCGGACCTGGCCATGACCGGCGAGATCACCCTGCGTGGCCGCGTTTTGCCCGTGGGCGGTATCAAGGAAAAGATACTGGCCGCCGTGGCCCACGGCTTGACAGAAGCCCTGATCCCAGAGCAAAATGCCAAGGATTTGCACGATATACCAGCGGAGCTCAGGCGTAAGATACACGTGACTCCCATCCGCCATATCGATGAAATATGGGAGCACGTCTGGAATAAATAGTATGCACGAATCCATACACCTGGATGACGGTTCACGCGTCGCCATAGTGGGGGGGGGCCCCGCAGGCAGCTTTACCGCCTACTTTCTCAGGGAAATTTGTGACCGGGTCGGCATCGAAGTGGACGTTGACATCTTCGAGGCCAAGGATTTTTCCAAACCCGGTCCTGCCGGATGCAACCATTGCGGTGGCATTGTGTCCGAATCCCTGGTGCAGATGCTGGCCTCCGAGGGCATCATCCTGCCCGACGCCGTGGTCCAGCGCGGCATCCAAGCCTATGTCCTGCACAGCGGACCGGCCACGGTGAAGATCACCCCACCGGTCAATGAGAAGCGCATCGCAGCCATTTACCGCGGCGCAGGCCCCTTGGCTCCGGGCGGACCGGTGCGCCAGGGCTTGGACCCCCACTTGCTGCGCTTGGCCGAACGCAAGGGCGCGCAACTGATCAACCGCAAGGTGCACGTCATTGACCGCGACTCCTCGGGCAAGATCCTGCTCCAGTGCGGCCAGGACCGCTTCGGGCCATATGATTTCCTGGTCGGCGCCGGGGGCCTCAGCGAAGCCACCAAGGCCCAATTCGAAAAATGCTTGGGCCACCCCGTGCGGCACAAGACCACCCGCGCCTTGATCTATGAGCTGTACCTGGGGGAACAAGCAGTGGACCACTTCCTGGACCACTCCATGCACGTGTTCCTGCAGACCTTCAAGGGCCTGGAGTTCGCGGCCATCATCCCCAAGGGTGAATACGCCACAGTCTGCCTGGTGGGCGACGATCCGGGCAAGGAAATGGCCGACACCTTCCTGGCTTCCCAAGAAGTGACCCGGCTCCTGCCCCCGGACCTGGACATCTACAAACGGGTCTGCGCGTGCAAACCCCTGCTCAACTTGAAGACCCTTGATAAACCTTACGCCGACCGGGTGGCCCTGGTGGGCGACTCCGGCGTGACCCGGCTGTACAAGGACGGGATCGGCGCGGCCTACCGGCTGGCCAAGTCCCTGGCCGTGACCGCCGTGTTCCAGGGCGTGTCCGCCCACGACTTTGACAATTTCTACTGGAAAAAATGCCGCCAGATCCAAAAGGACAACGGCTACGGCGAGATTATCTTCAACCTTGGCGAAGGCGTGATCAAACGGGTCAGCCCCTTGCGTTACGGCATCTTGCGCACCGTAAAAAATGAGCAGCAGAAGCCGGGCCGCAAGCGCTTCATGTCCATGGCCATGTGGGACACCTTCACGGGCAGCGCGCCCTACAAGGATATCATCAAACGCATGCTCAGGCCCGGCGTGGCCTCGCGCGTGGTGTTCCAGTCCCTGGTGTCCCTGTTCGCCCCGCCACCACGAGGAGAGAATAATGATTCGGTCCGCAGAGCTTGGCAAGCACTACAAGGACGGCGAGAAGATAGTCACCCAAGGTGACCAAGCCGAGTCCATGTTCATTATCCAGGACGGCGAAGTGAACGTTTTCCTGGAGTCTGCCAACGGCGACATCCCCCTGGTGGTGCTGGGCCCGGGCGACATGTTCGGCGAGATGTCCATGTTCACCAAGCAGCCGCGCACCGCCACGGTGACCGCCAAAGGCAACGCGCGGGTCCTGACCGTTGACAAGCGGGGTTTTCTGCGCCGCATCCACGAGGACCCGTCCCTGGCCTTCCGCATCCTGCAAAAACTCAGCGAACGGATCACCGTGCTCAACGAAGAGATGTCGCGGCTGCAGGAGACCTTGGCCCAATACGAAAAACAAGACTAAACGCCCGCTGTCCCATGGAGCAACCCACCACCATCGAGCTGGCCCAGCTCCACCCCCTGTTTCGGCGCTTGACCGGCCAGGTGGCCTGGACCCTGTTCGAGGAACACGAGGTTGACGCCGAGACCATCGGCCGCTTCATGGACCGCTCCATGGCCTGGTTGGAGTATTGCCTCGGCATATTGCGGCCCGTGCTCACCCAGGCTCCGGACATGCCGCCCTACATCCAGATCTTGGTTGACGGGAAGGCTTGGTCCGCTGAAGACACCACGCCCTGCCCGACATGCTCGGCACTGCACGGTGCAGTGATCGACACGTCACATGCGCGGGCTGTCTCCTTTTTGCCGCCGTATGCCTTGGGTTGCCGCGCCCGGCCCAAGGCCCTTTCCCTTGAGGATTTCCACGCCCTTGCCGAGCCCTGGCTGCTCGACCTGGACGCGGAACCGCCCGCGCAAAAGTTCACTTGCGACAGGGATTGGCTGTTCAGCCATCCCTGGTAGTGCCCGCCCTACTCCGCCGTTCCCACCACCGTCACCTCCACGCCGCGCGTGCGCGCCTTGTTGTCGTGGTTGATGAGGGTCACCTGCTGCCAGGCGCCCAGCTTGAGCCGCCCGCCACGCACGGGCACGCTGATGGACGGCCCCAGGAGGGCGGCTTGCACATGGCTGTGCCCGTTGCCGTCATGCCAGGCCAGTTCGTGGGCATACTCCATACCTTGGGGCGCGAGGCGTTCGATCGCGGCCTTGAGGTCCTCGACCACGCCCGGCTCGTACTCAATGGTGGTCAGCGACCCCGTGGACCCGACCACCGTGGCGTGCGCCACGCCTCGGACCACGCCCGACTCGGCCACCAGCCGCTCCAACTCCCTGGTCACGTCGGCCATGTCCGGCCCGGTTTGGAGCCGTGTATCAAAGCAATCACAGTACACGATCACGGATGTTCCTCCTCTTCACGGCGACTCGCCTTGGAGTTCGGCCAGGTTCTGTTCCACATAGGCCGGCAAACAGGTCTCCATGTCCTCGCCCACCGCTGCTGCCCGCAGGGTGAGGGCCCGGTCCAAGGCCTGGTGTTCGTTGGTTTCACACAGCTTGGCGAGCGACATTTCCCCGGGGTTCACGACCTCGTTGATCAGATGCTTCAACTCCCGCTTAGTGGCCAAACAAACCTCCCGTGCCGAGTGGGCCGGCTGGTGGTGAAGACAACTTGCGCCTTGTCCCTCTTGCCCATACCCACATCGCGCCGCCGCTTCAATCCCCCGCTGCCATGGGTGATATACACCACTGCCCCATCAATCCCCATCCCCTGCCAGAACGGGATGGGGCCAAGCAGGGCCGGGTCGCCGCGCCGGTCCCGCAACCTCCTGCATTTCAGGGCAGAATGGCTCCCCTGCCGACTCTTTCATGGAACCCCCTGTGAGGAATAGAATTACCATTGAGATACGCGAACCATTATGCTAGAGTTTTATTGACTCCTCTCTTGTGGACAGGTATCGAACCCGGCCGAACCGTTCGCCGGGCTGGATATGCCGACAACGACCAGGCTTTGGCCCGGCATGATGCTATACTATGGGGGGCAGGGTGCATACCGTATGCGCATGTCTTGCCGCGCCCTGCCGGAAATCAAGCTGGGGGATACATGGCGCACTTCCCTTCCAACTCGGACGTGTTTCTTCCGAAAGTGGGGATCCCCGAGGGGCTCCTGCGGGACTGGCGGGAGATCGTGGACTTGCTCGGCCACTTCTCGGACGCGGCCGCGGCAGTGATCATGCGGCTCAAGCAAGATGAAATCGAGGTCTTTCTCGCGGGAAACTCCACACAAAGCCCCCTTGAACAGGGAGCAGCCTGGGAGTACCACGACCAGTGCGGATTATACTGCGAACAGGTGATCCGGACCAACCGCATGCTGTTCGTCGGTGATGCTCGCGGAGACACGGCCTGGGCAACCAATCCCTTTGTCGCCAAGGGATTGGTGTCCTATATGGGCGTCCCCATCCGGTATCCTGACGGCTCCCCCTTTGGAACCCTGGCCATTCTCGACGGCAAGCCACGGGAATCGGACTCCGTGTGCGAACGTTTGCTGCTCCGGTTTCGGGACACGCTTGAATCGCACCTTGCCCTGCTCTGGCAAGTCTCGGAACATGACACCCATCTCGGAAACCTTTCCGGGGCGCCACCCCCCCACCAGGTAATGGATCACGCCGGCCTGCTCGCACGGTTCCAGGATACTTCGCGGGACATGTTCGCGGCCTTTCGCCGCCAGAAGGAATTGGCGACCCAATTCGAGGCCTTGAGCAGCCACAAATACCAGATGACTGGCCTCATGGACATGCAGGGCCGGTTGATCCTGTCCAACAAGGGGGCCGAGGAGTTCGCCGGCGCCGACGCCGTGAACGCCGTTGGAAAGGATTTCGTGGAAGGGCCGTGGTGGAGCCATTCCAAGGAAGAAAGGCAAAAAGCCCGTGAAGCCGTGGCAAAAGCCCTGCAAGGAGAAGCTGTCCAGTTCGAAACCTTTCACTTCTCCAAGACCGGTGAAAAACGGCTGTTCAACACCTCCATCACTCCCATCTTCAACGAGAAAGACGAAGTCATCTACTTGGTCCCGGAAGCCAAGGACATCACTGAACGAAAGTTCACCGAACAATTGCTGCGTGAAAGCGAGGAAAAATACCGCACCTTTTTCCAAAAATCGCATGATCCCATGCTCATGCTCAGAAACGGCTTAATCGTGGACTTCAATACCGCCACCATGGATGCCTTGGGCTGCGAAAGCCCCGAGGAAGTCCTGAATTTCCCCTATGAAGTATTTTCCCTTGAGTACCAGCCCGACGGCAAGCGCTCCTCGGAAAAAGCCAAGGAAATGATGGCGTTGGCATACAAGCACGGAGCACTTCGTTTTGAGTGGGAACACTGCAAAAAAGACGGTGAAACCTTTCCCGTTGAAATCTCCTTGACCAGCATCCCCCACCACGGGGAAACCATGCTGCTCGCCACCTGGCGGGACATTGCCGAACGCAAGCAATATGAACGGGAACTGGCTGTGGCCAAGGACAAGGCTGAATCCGCCAACAGGGCCAAGAGCGAATTCCTGGCCAACATGAGCCACGAGATTCGGACGCCGCTCAACGGCGTCATCGGCATGCTGCAACTGATGAAGACCACGGCGCTGATTCCCGAGCAAACGGAATATGTCCGGTTGGCGACCGAGGCCAGCATGCGCTTGACCGACTTGCTTTCCGACATCCTTGATTTGTCCAGGGTGGAAGCAGGGCATATGAGCCTTGTCCATGAACCCTTCAAGGTCCACGACACCCTTGAGTCCGTTAAACTGCTCTTTGCTCCCATGGCGCGGCAAAAGGGGCTGGATCTGCAACTGCACATCGACTCCGCTGTTCCCGCGTTGCTGCGAGGCGATTCCACGCGTTTCCAACAGATCCTTACCAACCTCATTGACAACGCCATCAAGTTCACGGAGCACGGGAGCATTGCCATTACAGCGGCTCCCTTGGGGAGCGAGGTTGGGGAAGAATTCTGGATGCAGGTTTCCGTCGCGGATACAGGCCCGGGCATTCCGGCTGAGCAAAGAGGCTCCATTTTCCAGCCCTTTTCCCAAATCTGCGAAGGGTTCACCAGGACGCACCAGGGCGCGGGGTTGGGACTGGCCATCGTGAAAAAGCTGGTCACCCTGTTCAAGGGCGACGTTGCCCTGGAAAGCAGGGTTGGGGCGGGCACCACGCTCCACGTGCGCCTGCCGTTCACCACGCAAACGCCCGCAAAGAGCCAAGCCGCGGCGAGCGTAGTGAACGAGCAGGCTGCCGCGCTGAATCTGCTGTTGGTCGAGGACGACGCATTGACCCGCATGGCCTGCGCCAAATTGCTGGAAAAAGAAGGGCACAGGGTCCAGGTGGCCAACAACGGCTTGCAGGCGCTGGAGGAGTTGCAAAACAAAGCCTATGACCTGATCCTCATGGATATCCAGATGCCGGTGATGGACGGCGTTGAAGCCGCCAAGCGCATCCGCCGGGGCGAGGCGGGCGCCGACTTGGCCAAGACCCCGATCATCGCCATGACCGCGTACACCATGAAGGGCGACAGGGAAACTTTCCTGCGGGCCGGCATGGACGACTACCTGGCCAAGCCCGTTGATGCGGGGATGTTTCAGGAGGTGTTCGCCCGGGTGTTGGGGAGCGGCGCCCCCCCTGAATAACGCGCGCCCACGCCATCTCCTTTCCTGGCGCTGGCCATGTCCAGCCGTTTCCTCTCTCGCCGTGGCCGAGTCCCGCTGCTCAAGCACGGCCATAGCTTCCCCAGCAGCCGTTGTTTCGCCTTGCAGCGGCGGCACCTGTTGCAGATTTCCCCTCCCCTTGCGCGGGGCAGGGAGATGTTGCTATTTTGGCGCTGGGAAGCATCATCTTGCACGGGAGTCACCATGAGCGACTACACCATCCGAACGATGAGCAGGCAAGAAGTTGACTGGGCCGTGGACATGGCTGCTGGGGAAGGATGGAACCCCGGACTCCACGACGCGGATTCGTTCCATGCCCAGGACCCCAGCGGATTCCTCGTGGGAGTATTGGACGGCAAGCCCATTGGGTGTATTTCCGCGATAAGCTATGAAAACACTTTTGGATTCATCGGCTTTTACATTGTGGCCAAGGAGATGCGGGGCAAGGGATACGGCATGCCCCTTTGGCACGCTGCCATGGACAAGCTCAAGGGGCATGTCATCGGGCTTGACGGGGTTGTGGAGCAACAAGGGAACTACACAAAGAGCGGCTTTGTTTTTCAGTACAGCAATATCCGTTTCGAGCACCGCACCGGGGACAATTCCCGGACCAAAGAGAAACCGGCTATTACACGTCCCCTTTCAGATGCTGACACTCCGGTCATCGCGGCATATGAGCACGACCTGTTTCCTGCCGCGCGCAACGCGTTCCTGGAAAAATGGCTGGTTCAACCCGGCGCCCTGGCCTTGGCCGCCATCGACCGTTTTGCCCTGGCCGGGTATGGGGTGATCCGGCCCTGCCGGGCGGGGTGGAAGATCGGCCCCTTGGCGGCCGACAGCCCCGAGATCGCCGAGGACCTGTTTTTGGAACTGTGCTCGCACGCAAAACCGGGCGACGCCGTGTACTTGGATGTACCGGAAATAAACCCGCAGGGCATGGCCCTCGCGGAAAAATACGGCATGAAAAAAGTGTTCGGCACGGCCCGCATGTATACGGGACAAGCGCCGCAACTGAGCCTCGGAAAAATCTTCGGCGTGACAACGTTTGAGTTGGGCTAGCCCCGGCCCTCCTTGCTCACAAAAAAACAGCAGCCCCAGTTTCATCTGAGGCTGCCGCTCTCACCAAAAGGGGTCAAGGGCATTTAGAGAATCTTGGACCGCCAGGTCCTTGATTGTCTTATGCCTGTGGTGCATGCCCTTGCGGGGTGTGGGGCTTAGATGTTCTTAGGCTTGAAAAGCCTTAGAACACCTTATGCAGCTCTGCTGTGAGAGCCCCACGACGTTCATCCTTTGACGTTACTCCGTTGCCGTAACCGTCCCTTCCTCCATCTTACTCTCCGAGTTAAAACCGCGCATCAAGCCGCCTTCGTTGATGCAGGTCCAGGCCCACTTAAGCCATTGCAGCAGGGAAAAGGCCAGCCACAGGGACCACAGCAGCATGACGATGCGGTACCAGATCACGGGCACGGAGAGCACCATGGGCTGGGGCAGGGTTTTGTCGATGCGGTCTTGGGTCCAGTGCAGCCAGGTGTCGTAGGAACTGTTGCCCGCGATCTGCATGCCCGGCGGGTCGAGCAGGCCGCGGGTGATGGCCAGGGCCAGGCAGCTCAAACCGAGCAAAGCGAGAAGCCACAGGCCGACCTGCATCAGGTTGTACACGATCCAGCCTTCGTGGGGGTAGTGCTTTTGTTTGGCTCCTAACGCGAACAACCAGAGCACGGTGAAAAGGGCCAGGACCGGACCAATTTGGGCCATGCCCAGGGCCAGGAGGAACCACTGCCATCTCTTGAGCGGCGTGTAGGGGATGGAGCCGAGCACGGCGGCCACCAGGACCAGGGCCGCCAGATAGGTCCAGAAGCGCACGGCCGGGCCCATGACCGGGCCGCCCCAAATGGACAGGATCCAGCGGTTGTCCGGCATTTCATAGACCATGTCGATATTCACGGCGGCGTGGCCCAGGTCCACCTCGGGCGCGCCAATGACCAAGGAAGAATCGCGGCTTTGCCGCCATGTCAGGTACACGTCCTGCACGCCCGGGGACAGGGTGATGTCCACTTGTTCGGGGCTGTCGCCGATGCGGGGCAGTTCAATGCCGCCCACAAAGAGTTCCTGGACCTCGGCCCCGGGGGGCAGGGTCAGGGTATGGCGGCCGCCCTTGGCCGCACGGATGGTCATTTGCAGGCTGTTTTCATCGAGGCGGCTGCCCGGGACCAGGGTGTAGTTGACCTCGTCAATGGTCAGAGTCTCGCCGGGCGCGGTCTCGGGCCGGGTCACGGCAATGGATGCGGTCTCGCCGGGCCAGGGCCGCCACAGGGGCTGCCACGCGCCGAAATCGTCCATGTTGCGGGCCAGGGGCGCGCCGTCCAGGGTGATGTCCCAGATGGACGAGGCATTGAGCAGCCAGGTCTCGACCCAATCCACGCCTCCCGGGGCCGTGAGTTCAATGGTCCCGCCCATGGCCAAACGCGAGCGCCAGGCCGCGCTGGACTCGTTCTGCTCCATGCGGACCAGGATCTTGTTGTCCGTGACTTCCATGCCTTCGGTAAGCACGGATTCGCCGTCCAGCAGGGGGATCTCCATGAGCACGGCCTCGCCCGGGGGCGTGATCCGGCTCACCGTGGTGATCACTTCCCATTCCAGGCCCAATTCCAAGCGGCGCTCCACGTGCAGGAACGCGGGCACGCTCAGGGTGTCGCCCTCTTGCTCCTGGACCGGGGTCTCCACCACGCGCGCCAAACGCAAGGCCCCTTCCAAGCGTCCGCCCTGGCCCAGACCCTGCACGTCCCAGCCCCGGGCAGTGATGCTTCCCTGGTTGGGCAACAGGGGCAGGGATATCTGGAACACGTCCACCTCGGGCGCCGGACCGGTGACCACGATCCGGCTCGCGCCCGGCTCCACAAGCACCCATACGCCCTGCTCGTTACGGTACATCGCTTGGGCGGGCTCTTCATTGACCAGCACGGTGGAGGCCTGCCACCCCTCTGAGACAACGGGCAGGGGCACGCTGGTTTGGGCTGCGGCATGCACGTTCATGACCAGGGTTAAACCTGAGTCAGTGAGGGTGACGTCCAGGGAGGGGCTGGACACGCAGTGGGGGAAACAGGCGTCAGGCTCCAAGAGCCGCGAACGCAGTTCATCGAGCATGTATTGGGGAGGGAAGTTGTCTTGGGCCTGGGCAGGCGTTGGAGACGCCGTGAGCAAGGTTCCCATGGCCAGGACGAACAAGGCGATCATGGTTGCGGCTACAGGAGCGCCCGGTCTGGCCGAGAAGGCGGCTCCAGAATCTTGCGGGGAAGCGTCAATGGCCTTGAGGTGCTTGCGGATGTCGGCCAGGGCCACGAGCACGGCCAGGAGCAGGATGCCCCGGGCGAATGACAGCAGCATGGTGGCCCAGGGCGGCAAGAGCCAGAGTTTGAGTTCCTGGCCTTGTTCCACGGGCCCGTTCCAGCCCAGGTCCACGGAACGCCAATCCCATCTGGGCAAACCCGGCCCGGTCTGGACCAGGGCCTCGGGATCGTAGGTGAACTGGGCCTGGACCTGGCGATCAAAACCCGAGGTGATCCCGGATTTGTCGTCAGGTGCTTGCATGGCCATTTCTTCGCTCTCCGGATACACCTCGTCGCCGTAATACGCGCCTTCACCTCCTCCGCCCGGAGCCATGGCAGGCTCGGGCGCATAGTCGTACTGCACCGTGGAGCTGCGCGTCGAATAGCTGTAGCCGTAGGAATAGGTGGGCTCCAACTGGGGATAGATGCCGTGGCGGAATTGGTTGAAAATAAAGGGAATGGCAAAAACGGCCATGACCAGCAGAATGAGCAGGTACAGGCCGAGCAAGCTGCGCTTGATCCACAGCCACTTCTTGAAGCGTTCGGACTGGGCGAACAGGTGCAGCAGCGCCAGCACGCCCAAAAGGAAGAGCCAAGTATAGCGCGGTGCGCCCGGTTCATGGAAACCGGTGACCAGGAACACCAACGCCAGGATTCCGAACAAGGGACTGCGCAAACGGAACACGGCCAAAGAAATGATCAGGACCAAAAAGATGTCGAGCAGGTTCCAGCGGCTGATCCAGGAGTCGCTCACCGAGTCCACGCCAGTTGCCGCGACAAGCCGCCAGCCCGGCGGCAGGTTCAGGGAGGCGGACACTTCCTGGAAGTCTCGCTCCCAGCCGCTGCTGGGCAGGGCCGAACGAAAATCCTCATAGCGGGATTCCGCGCTGAGCGAGACCCAGCCGTTGCGCAGTTCCACGCCGGGCAATTGTTCCTCGCCCAAGAGGACAACGGCTTGATCCACGCCGTCCATGGTCACCCGGCCCAGATCGCCGGGGCGGCTCATGGTCAGGGTCCACTGCCTGCGCACATCGCCCCAGACCTCGTCCTGGGCCGTGAGCCCCTGACCGTCATGGTCCAGCCACAACACCCGAGACAAGGAAAGCTGGTCCGGGGATTGGGTCAGGCCGCCGCGATGCAGCTCCTCGAATGCCATGACCGCGCCGTCCTCCACGAGATAGGCGGGCAGATGCTGCCAGTCCACGGGGATGTCCGTGGTCTGCGGGTCCACCGCCGGAACCGAACGGACCTCGGCCACGCGCACTTCCCGCACCGCCTCGAAGGACCAGAACTCCTGGCCGAACGGGGTTTCAAGCGGCCCCAGTTCCGTGACCAAGCCGTCCATGCGCGAAGTGACCATGATTTCATGGCGGCCCGCCCGGGCCTGGACCAGGACGGACTGGCCAGGAGTAAAACTCAGGTCCAAATATGAATCCACGTACAGGGGCGTGGAATCCGTGGGCAGCACGTTCTCCAGCTCAATGGCCCGGTCCCGGCCCGACACGTCCAAACGGATCAGGGTCACGATCTCCATGGGCCGGGCATCGCGAACCAGGCGGAACAGACGGACCTGGTGGCGGTCCTCGGCCCGCTCCACGACCTGGGGCCTGCCCAAGCGCAGCAAACCGTCAGCGGTCAGCTCCTGCACGGCCACGTCCCGTCCGTTTTCCCTGAGCCGGATAAGCGCCGTGTCCGGGGGAATGTTCAGCAGCTCGGGCTTGTCTTCCCAGTGCAATGTTCCGGTAATTTCAAAGGTTCCCGGAGGAAGCAACACGCCGGGCTCGCCCCACACATCCACGACCATGGCCGGTTCATTGTCCACCAGCACATCGCCGGGCCACAGGCCGTCGGGCACGGACGGCAGGAGTACGGTCTGCTCGGCAAAGAGCGTCCACTTCTGGGCGAACTCGCCGCTGGCCAGATCCAGCTCCAGACTGGAGGGATAGGCGCAGCGCCTGGCTCCGGCATCGTTCCATTGGGGCGGGCACAAGCCCTGCTCATACCCGTGCAGTACCCAATCCGCCCATTGGCCCAAGACCTCGGGCGTATCCATGGAGTCCATATCCATGGAGCCACCCCTGGACTGGGAAACAGGCGAGTCCTCAAGGGGCGCTGGTCCGGGAACTTGATCCTGTGCCAGGGCGGACAGGGAGACGAGCATAGCCAACAAGAGGGAAACCGCGAATACGCAACCGTATTTCATTGAGCGACTCCTTTATGGACGTGCAGCAGAAAACCCGTGCGGCTGCCGTGGAAGGAAATGTCTGGGACGCACCATACCATGCCTGGCGGCAAAGCCAACCCCAATCTCCTGTCCCCATGTAAAAGATGAGTAAAATACAGATGCTTAGCCTGGAAACGACCTTAAATGGGAATACTCCCCCTCCAAAAGGAGATTCCGGCAACGCTCATACCCCAAGGAATTGCCCACGTCGCAGACCTCGCCGGACAGGGCCAAGCCGAAAAAGGAGACGCCGTGGCCGAGCATGGTCCGGCGCACCTTGCCGTCGGTGAGTTCGTTGCCAGGGCCGGGCCGCCCCATCTCGCTTCGGGTCTGCTCAATGTAGTCGAAATAGTGGGGCAAGGCAGTGTAAATGCCGCAGGTGCGCAGCTCTCCGGGAAAACGTGGTGAAAAGCTTCCCTTTGTCTTGAGCAAGAAGTTTGATATATGGTACAGCCCCTGGCTATGTTCGCGCAGATCAACCCGTCCGGAATGGCAGAGCGCCCTTTTATTGTGTTCCCCCACAGCCATGAGCGCCAAGGTGTCGGCTCCCAAGGACGCTTGGGCCGAGGCCAACGCGGCCAATGCCGAATCGCGATTCAACCGGAAAAGATGCACATTGTCCGGGTAGACCACCGCAAAGGGCTCTTGGCCCACAAGGTCCCGGCACAGGCTGATGGCGTCGCCCTCGCCCAGGGGCTCGGACTGAAACACAAAACGCAGTGCCATGGCCTCCCGGATTCCGGCCAACTCCTCGCAAGCCTCGGGAAACATATGGGGACTTTCTCCGCGCAGATACTGCCCGATGATCTCCTTGCCCTGGCGAAGCACCACCACTGCCCGAGACACCCCCGCGTCCCTGCCCAGGGCCAAGGCGTATTGGATCGCGGGCTTGCCCCCAAGGCCCAGCATCTCCTTGGGCAGATCAGTATGGTTCATGGCCCGCGCTTGGCTGCGCGTAAGAGCCCGCATGCGGGTCCCCAACCCCGCGGCCGGAATAACCAAGGTGTTCAAGCTCATGGGCGTTGCAGTTGCATTCCCTTGTTGATGGCGGTATATTGCGCCCCGCTTCAATGTGACATACACCAATCCAGCTCATCAGCCGGAAGTTTTCCTCATTCGACCAAGCCCTTTTCAAGCCTGCCGAGCAAAGGATAGTCTTTTTCATGAATATATGCATGGCTTCACTATGCAGCCCACAACGGGCCGCGATCCGTTTCATTCAGGTGTCGCTCCTGGTTGCCGCTGCCGTGTGCTGGTTTGTTGCGGCCCTGCCCGCCCAGGGCTCGTGCCAGGACCCTACTGCCGCGCCTGGCGAGAACAACGCCACGGCAACTCCCGACGAGTCCCGCGGCGACGAATTCAACCAACGCGCTCTTGCCCCTTTTCCGGACAGCCCGGAAGGCATCCCGGAAGCAGACGGCAACGCTTCGGAGTCCGCCGTTGACGCGACAAGTCCGGACCGGGACGCTGCTTCGGCAAGCGGCCTTGCTTCTGGCGAGGACAACGCCACCGAACCCTCGGCGCAAGGTGAAGACAACGCCACGGCTGAAGCAGCCGAGCAAGCACAAGCCGCCGATGACCAAGCCGCAGCAGTTGCCCTGCTGGGACGTGACGCTGACGAGGCTTTGTTCGAAGCGGTCCAGGACGACATCGCCTACCTGGTCTCCCTGACCCAGAGCGGAAACTTCGATCCGGGCCAAGTGGCTGATCTCATCGCCTTTGCGGCCTCACACAAGTCTTCGCCCTCCGAGTACACCCCGGACAACCTGGACGGGGCCTCGGGCGCATACGGCGAGTTCCTGGTGCATGCGCCCCTGACCCATATCCTGCGCTACGCCTT